>JAUILF010000494.1 GCA_030433135.1 Bacteroidia bacterium
CTGAGAAGTAACGAAGACCTGGCTGAAAAGAAACCGAATGAAACCAAAGTGTATATTTTGTCAGAGTACTCATCAGGCACAACGATCTACGGCTGCAGCATCAACCTGAGTTTATCAACACCTTCCTGGTACGACCAGCTCTAAATAAATAATGGATATTTTTAACAGATTCTTGAACAAACCGATCACTGAAATTCGTTAATACATCAGACTTAATGTGAAACGGAATTATGTCATATAACCAGGACGACGAAAAGTATAGGAGGGCGCAGAAAAAGGTGGCCAAAATGAAGCGATTCTATAAACACCTGACATCGTGGATGATCACGAGCGTATTTCTGATGATCCTGTTTTTCGTATTGCGCCTGCCTCCCTGGATCACATTGGTCGTTGTTGCCGGCTGGGGTGTGGGAATCGCTGGAGAAGCCATGGAAGTATTTGGGTTTCCGGGGATGGGCCGGGAATGGGAAGAGAGAAAAATCAAAGAAGAGATGTCAAAAATGGATCCGGACCAGGATCACTTTGAACCTAAAGATGACCATGTAGACGATGAATTGGATCTACCTGAAATGAGGCAGGCGGAAAGAAAATGGAACGACAGTGATTTTGTCTAAAATCGGCTCTATGCCGTTGACTTTGTGAACATTAGACCTCAATCAGCATCTAACCCTTTTGGTTCATATTATTAATTTTGTGTTTTATTAAGGTAAGTTGACGTAATTTATCTATATTTATTTTTCACTTACCAACACGGGGGGATCTAGTGGACTTATATGTTATCAACCAATGAGGCCATCCCATAGAAAGATAAAAGTAGATCCCCCCATTTTCTTTCATTTGTGATCCACTAACCGGGAAAAGTCGATTCATATCATTATGTTCGTACTGTTCACAATCGGGAACCAGAACTGAACATGACTGATGATGTAAAGGAGATCGGAAGGTTTCGACACAGGTTGCATGAAATCATTTTCGAATCCGACACTCGTGCCGGAAAGTACTTTGATGTAGTTCTTCTGGTATTGATCCTGGCCAGTGTGGTAACGGTCATGTTGGAGAGCACAGAATATTGGAGAGAAGAACATGGAGAACTACTGCATATCCTGGAATGGGTATTCACCATCTTCTTCACCATTGAGTATATTTTACGCCTGTATTGTGTCCTTAAACCCTGGAAATACGCTACCAGCTTCTTTGGCATCATCGATTTGCTTGCCATAATTCCAACCTACTTGACATTTTTCTTTGTTGGCACACAATCATTGGTGGTTATACGATCACTAAGGTTGCTTAGAGTATTCCGGATCTTCAAGGTTGGCACCTATATGAGACAGGGAGCGGTTATCCTTTCAGCCATGAGGAGCAGCCGAGACAAAATTTTTGTCTTTCTCTATTTTGTGGTACTGATGGTGCTGATCATAGGTTCAGCTATGTACGTCATAGAGGGCTCTGTAAATGAGCAATTTGACAGCATACCAACCAGCATTTACTGGGCTATCGTGACACTTACCACAGTAGGTTATGGCGATATAACACCGGTAACCAACCTGGGTAAATTCATGTCTGCTGTGGTCATGATTATGGGATATGCCGTGATTGCCGTACCAACAGGGATTGTTTCAGCAAGTATGATCAGGGATGAAAGGAAAGTTTCCGGACAGGCATGTCCCCACTGCAGTCTGGAAGGCCATGCCTATGATGCCAGGTACTGTAAGCACTGTGGTGAACCTCTTCATCCTCCCGTTACGTCGTCAGAAAAGTAAATTCAACCCTTTTTGACAACCTCTCCTCACCTGAATCTCTTGGGCACCCTGGTATTGGCCATGAGGGTCTTGATGCTGTATTTCCCACTACTTCCCACCATCACCTGGAGCAGCCCACCTGTAATGGCTATATTTTTCATAAAGAGGATGGCTTCAAGCCTTCGCATGGGCTCCGGATCGTCCCAAAATGAATGAACGATAAAAGTAACGGGTAGCCAATACAATAAAAGCAGGATTGATCCAAAAGTAGTACGGTAACCAATAAGCAGTAACGTTCCACCCAGGATCAGTAGAAATATAGCTCCGATAAGAAGAAGGTCCTGTTGAAACGTCAATCCATATTCGGTCATCAGGGCTTTGGTCTTCTTGAAATAGAAGATAGAATCTATGGCCTCATAAATAAAAATAAAGGAGAGTAGAATTCTCCCGATCAGATCAATAACGTCTCTCATATAGTCTTCTTAAGGCAGAGGGTTTGAGTACTCTGGCACTCTGACAAATATCCACTTATAATTCTGATCCGGAAAAAATCTTTTCTGCCAGGGCAGTGACAACTCTCTGACCATCAATCGCAGCGGATACAATCCCACCGGCATATCCGGCACCCTCACCACAAGGATACAATCCACGGATCTGCGGATGTTCCAGGGTACCTTCTTCCCTGGTAATCCGCACAGGTGCGCTGGTTCGACTTTCAACCCCTACTACAATGGCTTCATTTGTGAGATAGCCCTGCATTTTCTTCCCGAACTCCCGCAGTCCTTCAACCATCTTCTGATAGATTGCTTGTGGTAATACGGAATGTAAAGGTGCTGACATAAGTCCGGGGATATATGATGATGGAGGGAGATCCGTTGATTCCTTGCCCGACATAAAATCCAGAAGTCGCTGCGCAGGAGCTTTCATCGTATGACCAGAAAGTGCAAACATTTTGCCTTCAATTTCTTGTTGAAAGGCGACTCCTCCCAGCACACCTTTGTAGCCCTGCCTTTCCCAATCTTTCGGCTGAACGGAAACCACAAGACCTGAATTCGCAAATTTCGAATCCCGCCGGGACATGGACATGCCATTTACCACCAATTCACCGGGCGAGGTAGAAGCAGGTACGATCAGTCCCCCTGGACACATACAAAAGGAATATACACCGGTACCGTCAATTTCAGTTGACAGGCGGTAGGCTGCAGCAGGCAGGTTCTTGTCTCGTGGGTTTTGTCCATACTGGATATTGTCAATCAGGGATTGTGGGTGCTCGATCCGCAATCCTAACGCAAAGGGCTTGGGTTCCATATCCAGGTTATACCTGGCACATAAATCATACACATCCCTGGCAGAATGCCCGGTTGCCAGTACTACATGATCCGCATAAAGTTTTCTGCCATCATCCAGAACGGCACCCCTGATCTTTCCATCCTCCAGGAGGAAGTCTGTCATTCGACTATTAAACTCGACCTCGCCTCCAAATGATTCAATGGTGGAGCGGATATTGGCAATCACCCCCGGCAATTTATTGGACCCTATATGAGGATGTGCATCGATCAATATATCTTCCCTGGCTCCATGCTCGACCAGAATCCTGAGTACTTTGAGGATATTGCCTTTTTTCCTGGACCGTGTATACAACTTACCATCTGAATAAGTCCCGGCACCGCCCTCACCAAAGCAATAATTGCTATTGGGATTAACTTCACCATCCTGCTGAATCGCTTTTAGATCCTTACGCCTGCTGCGCACATCCTTGCCACGATCAATAACAACAGGTTTCAACCCTTTTTCCAGGCACTCCAGGGCAGCAAAATAACCTGCCGGTCCC
>JAUILF010000085.1 GCA_030433135.1 Bacteroidia bacterium
TTTTGAAAAGTACCTGTCCCTCTCCGTGCAGGTACATCTTTTTACGAAAGACAAAAGCCAGACAAAGTCCTACGATCAAAAACAACGTAGCCAGGTAGATCAACCTGTCCCAGTTGAGTTTCTTCGGTGCCGGACGAACCTCCTCCAGCACTCGTATCTTGCTACTTCCTCTTTTAAAATCAGCGCTCTTCATGCCATCCTATTTCCCTCATTTCCTGACTCAAAAGGTCCTTGATTCCTTCAATGCAGACCCGATTAATATCCAGATGCCTTATTAACTCAGATATATAATTATCCATATGCAAACGTGAATCGAAATGCCTTGCACGCACCTGGATGCGGATATCTGCATACCCCATAGCCTTCAGATCACTAATTTTTTGGAACAGTCCCGGAGCAGGAATCTCGGATCCCGTAGAAATATGTAGGGCTTTAAGGTGTGGTTGAAAAGTTGCGATCAGACTATCAGGGATACTTGCCGGAAAGGTGGCAGTTATATCTAAGGACCTGGAGTTTAGTTCCAGAAGCTGTCTCACCTTTTCATAAAGGCCTAATTCCTCACGGTTTTCAAAACCTGAAAGATCAAGGTGGACGAGAGGAATCAATGACATGCTTAATGCATGGTCCAATTCATCCATCGACAAAGAATCAATATCAGAGCTATTGATGGAAAAGCGGATGCCTAGATCCTCATCGTAAACAAGATCCAGTAACTCCGCATACTTCAGGTAAAGGTCAAGATTGCCATCAATTTGTAGTACGACCTCATTGACCTCATTATACCTTAAGAGTTCTACCAGGTACGGAAGGTCAAAAGAAGCAAAATCCGCTGATGTGCACTGAAAGATCCGGTCTCCATGTAGACTTGCTGTAGCCTGATCAAATTCACGAATCCGTATAAAATCACGAATGTCTTCGGCATCGATCAAATGAAAGATTTTCAGAGCCTTGAGATACATTTTCTGTTGGATATCCAGGAGTTCAATTTCGACTCCGAAAAACTCGTCCAGCCTGGTAATAACCTTTTTGGGACTGTAATCCGGATCGGAAAGGTTTCTCTTTCGAATAGACCGTCTGATATCAGTAACAATCTTTTCTTTCTTGTAATGAAAGTTGACATACTGTTTCATGGCATATTGAAACTCATAGTAGTGATTGAGTACATCATTTTGCAATCCATCCTGAAAATGCTGATAGTCAGATCTTATCTTGCTCTCCCGGGCTTCGATTAATTCGTTTCGTGATTTTTGATTAAATGAAATGGGAATCCCGAGGTTTATCCCCCCCGCAACATAATCTCTCTGATCGTATGTGCTTTGAGCACCACCGACATAATAGCTGTAATTTATCCTGGCATTAAGAGAGATTTTCCTGGACCAGTGAAACTGATGATCTAAGGCAGCCAGGTGCTGTTCCATGGCCCTGAATTGAGCCAGGGTGTCCGGGCCCCTCATTTCGATTTCCTCATAAGCAAGATCAAAAACAGGTAATGACCTGGGTGTATTGCTCTGCAAACCCGAATCCAGTTGCACTGAACTTACATAGGTGATGTAGTTATCGAGAATAAGTTCAGTTTCAGTCCGGGCCGATAAAACATCAAGAACATCCTCCCAATGGGCATAGTGAAGCGCATGTAATTTCCTGATACCATCCAACAGGTCATTCAGAATAAGTAGTCTATCTTCAATAACCTCAATTTTTCTCACGTTGAACGCATAGATGATGTGATTATACATTTGCCTGTATCCCTGCTTCCTGAGCTCCAGTTGTCGCAGGTTTTTGGCTGCCTGCCAATCCAATTCCTTTTCTTTCACCTTGTGCTTGTTGGCCAACCATCCATCCCTCAGCATATTCCAACCAATACCAGCCTGGGTTCGCCATTTGTAAAAAGATCCGTCGTCTTCCAGAAGTGACCCTGCAAGGGTGTTTACATAAGATGATTGGAAATCGAGTCCATTGTCACTTTCGAGGTACTTTATTTCAGCAAGCCTCTCGTTTTCCTCCACCCTAAAGTGGGCCGAGTCAATCTGACCCGGAGAAAAGATCATTGACAACGCTGATGTATCATAAAAATATGGATCCGGAGATATCGAGTTATGGACATACTCATCGACCAAAAAATCAAGCTGGTCACTCACCGACTGCAGCATGGGCTCCTGAGCCGGGAGCAGCACAACACCGGAGTAAAAAGTCATGATAAGACAAACAGTGGTTCGCAGGTTCATTTACAGTGCGGTCTTTTGGTATTACTATTACACACTCCTGTAAATCAAAAAGCAGGCCATTCCACTCATTATCATAGCGCATCAAATTATATCAATGATGTTTCTACTACGTAACCCACTATCAACAAATTAACTATAGTTGATTATCGGCCTGAATAAATCAGTTATTTAATATTTATTCCCCAATGTATTCCCTAGTTGTTGTTTCAACAGAATCAGTCCTGTGTGTATAAAATGATCCTGGTGCTACCCTGGTTGGTTCGCCATTGTCCATGGTATTTGCGCAAGTAGGAATTGATAATCAAATATGATGTTTCATCCAGTTTCTTAACATCTCTTTGACTGAAACCCCCTCCATTGTCATTCATGGTAATTAATATGTTGGATGCATTTGTACCCAAATCGAAGGTGATGATCTTTCTGGCCACATCTACAGTTGACAGGTTGACAGAGCTATACATCAGCTCGTTTATCATGAATAAGATGTGTCTCATCAGATCCCGGTCGACCCTACCAATTCCGGTGTCACATCTCACTTTTACGTTATTCTCCTTGAACCCATAAGTATCAGAAATCTTCCTAATGACCAATTCAACCGACTTGTTCCTATCACCAGTAATTGCAGGGATACTTTGACGATGCAGATGTGCCAGTATCAGGGCTTGGCGCCATATCTTTGTTAACGGAGCATTGGGTTCGAGGTCAACGCCTGTGTTCATCTGCAAATGTATGAGCGAGAGCAGGATTTGAAAGTCATTTAATGACCTCTCGTGAACCGCCACTAACTGTTTCTCCAAAGTTGTTTTGTCTCTCCTCCATAGGTCCCTTCTCGACCTGAATACTGATAAAAGAAAAAATAATTGGACCAGTATCACTAACAAACCAATCATAGTCCCATGTAAACCCATCATGCCAGTGAGAAAATCAAGGAAGAAAAATCCAATAAAAAGCCCTGTCGTGCCATAGCAATTTCCAATACAGTAAAGTGACATCTGGAAGAGCACACTGCTATCGTGCTTTTCCCTTGGGTAAAAGTCTCATATTGATTGACAGCACGAATCACCCGGTAGGGTGATATTTGTTGTTCAACCGGGAATATGCATTGGATTTCCTGTTATCTGTCTGCCACAACGGCAACGCAGGCAGGTGAGTCAACGATGATGCATATACGTACATAAGGACTTTTTTGACCCCGAGTCCTCGCCTATTTGACTCTCCTGACACAACCCCAATACATAATCCCGATTCAAAAAAAATCATGTCTTTGCCTACTCATGCACCATCCCTCAACTTGGCGATTAGCTGAGATCTTGTGTGTACATCGAGTTTCTCATAAAGGTTTTTCAAGTGGGTCTTGATGGTGTTAACGGAGATAAAATGCTTTTCAGCCATTTGTCGATTGGTCATACCGGTCATCACTGATTGTAATACTTCAAATTCCTTTTGAGTCAGATTAATATCATATCTGCTATTGACCTGATCAAGATTTAGTTCGACCAGGGGTTGAGAGGCATAAAAGTTGAAAAGTGCAATCTCCAGGGTAGCAAATAGGTCTTTTTCATCAAATGGCTTGACTATATAGCCCATGGGCCTGGTGTGCTTGGCTCGTGACAAGGTTGCCCGGTCAGCATAAGATGTAAGAAATACAAAAGGAATCTGATACTCCTGATTAATGATGGTGGCAATGTCGATTCCATCTTTTTCACTGGAAAGATTAATATCAAGCATTACAATATCCGGTGTGTTGGTTCTCAGCTCACGCAGGGCATCCAACGCATCGTAGGCCAATCCTGAGACCACAAAATCAATACTGCTCAGGATTTCCTTTATATCCTCTGCAATCAGGGGTTCATCTTCGACTATCAGAACACGAATCTGAGTCATATTTTATCATTCAGCCTATCAATCTCCGGTAGAGCAATCAAAGTTTAACCGGGAATATGCATTAGACTTTCTGTTGCGAGCTAAATCTGCTGCAAATACGGGCACATAAGTACTTTTTGATTCTCACCATGATGGTGACCATGTTTGCGAGTCAAAAAGTTCTTGGAGCACCTTGCCGGGCGGCCGGACAGGCCCGTCTTTATTGCACCTTTAGCTCTCACGACGAAACTCCACTACATAATCCCGGTTTAAATTTAGCATAATCAGGATTACCCGCACATATAATACATGACCAATAGCAGATCACTCAGACCAGAAAAAAAGATCCTCCACAGGCAGAAGAAGTCTGTGAAGGATCATCATTACACTACTACTTTCAGGTTATTGGGTGACAATCATTTTCCTGGTGGCAGCGTAGTTTTTAGACCGCATTTGATAGTAGAGAATACCGGAGACGCCCAGATCATCCAGGTTAATACTCCACTCGTGATATCCTTTACCAAACACTCCCTGGTGTTCTTTCAGTACACGACCATGTATATCATATACGGTCAGATATGTCTGACTTTCCTCAGGCAGGGTAAACCCAATGATGGTATGATTTCTAAACGGATTGGGTCGGTTTTGATACAACTCAGCCTGTCCCGATGGTGATCGGTAGGGATCATCCAGACTGACATCCTCCATATCCGGATCCATGGACCCCAACGCGGGGGTCTCGACCTCGTTGACAGCAGGATTATCTGCCATATCACGAGCTGAGGTTCGGGTACATGCAAAAGTAAAATCTATCTCGTCCATGATTTCATTATTGCAATGGTCCGTCACCCTGATACGAAAAACATAATCTCCAGGTGTCAGGGAAGGAATCACAATCACCGTATCATCGAGTTCTCCCTCTAACATTCCATCTTCATCAATTATGATTGTAGGCGTACTACCAACTGTTTCTACCTGATATGTATAATCATATAGTGCGCAACTGTCTCCAAATTCCAGAGAGACCATAAGATCATCTCCACAGATAGCATTCATTATGACGGCATCAAGATCTGATGAGTATGTCGGGACCTCAGTATCCTTAAACAGGATATGCTGCACAAACGAATCTGATACAATAGACTGATCATCCCACCATGTGGTCGATGAGGAGTCTTCCACACACCAATCTGCAAAATACCAGGTACGATGTACAACATAACAGGAATTGCCTGCTATGGTATCCACGAAGTCATCATACCCCACTCCTACCTGCCAGCAATCACTGGCAAAAAGGAATTCCGGTCTTCCAACGCTATCGGGATGAGCCGGACCACCCACATTGAGTGAAGCATCCAGTTCAGGCATACAGTCGTAGAGTACAGTATCTCCGGGCAGGTCAAACATACCCTGACTTAATGCGCAGGTATTACCCACCTCAATCACCTGACTGCGATAGGTTGTATCCACCATGGTCTCCGTGCCACAGTACTTCCATATTTTCCACTGTCTGGTAATGGTGCCAAATCCACAATCCCCAAGATTGGATTCGATCGTCTGCTCACAATAGGTGTTATCGGCACAGTTGACCAGCAATATCCCCTGCACCAGGTCGTGCACCTCATCTGTAAAGTAGCATGAATCCACATCCACTGTGGCCATGGTGTCCAGGTCCATCATCATCGGATCGTACTCCGGTATCATTCTGGAAACTGTAGTGCAAACACAAGACGAAGGATCGGTATAGGTAAAGTCTGTATCAATGGTATCTCCATTAATATCAACGTAAAAGGCACCATCTTCCCAGGCCTTGGTATATCCTCCAAACGTGGCATCCAGGATGTCAAAGGCCTCATCCACTCCCGATTCTGCAGCAACAACTACTTCATTGAGAGCAACAGGATCGCTAAATCCAGGTAGTGCATAAGCAGTATCATAGTTGTAGGCATCACAACTGACGGGAATCATGTTCACCACATCAGAAGGTATGACCATGCCTATTTTATCTTCAACCTTGATTTTTGCCCAACCCGTCGACCAATTACAGCAACTATCCAGGGCAAGTAACTCCACTGTGACACTGTCACAAATATCCGCACAGGAAATCGGAATGCCCGGTGCCCATCCACCGCCAATGAGGGACAATTCATCAACGTTATCCAGCCCAAAGGCCTCGGCATAGACTGAATCAAACCGGCTATCGGAGATTGAACCCATACAATCAACAGATGCGTACCGGCACAAATCATACATCCACGCATCCGTGAGAAGTTCGGAACATACTCCCATCGCCAGGGCAATATCCTCCATGGCTCCACCATAATAGGCTTCCAACTCACTATCGGTACTGGCAGGATCAATAAACTTACACCAAATGGTATCCATCCCTGTGGTCACAGTTTCAATCCTGAGACTATCACAATAGTCCGGCCAGGCATCCTGCCAGTCTACTCTCCGTGATAGCAGGTATTCAAGATCACAATTATCAAAGGTTCCATTGTCAATTTGCGTCGCCATCACAATAGCCGACTTGGCAGACAATTCCACACCAATATTGACGGTCGCCACTGTTGGAGCAATCATGTCTTTTACAATCACTCCGCAAGAGTCTCTTACCGTGTTAAAACAGTTATCCATAGCTTCGTACACAATGATATAGGGATCTGGTCGTGCAGGCAATGCCACATGCAATGGGTTTACATACAGACCGGATGGTGTGTCTAACTCCATAGGATAAGTACCCAAACCCTGAATCATTGCTTTCACCTGGGTTACTTCATTACAACTGTCAACTGCTGCAACAGGTGGCAATATCATAGTTCCGGATGTGCAGGATTGCCCCGCATCAACGGTAATCACAGGTAATCCATTAATGGTATCGACATCGGAATAACCCGTCAGGTCGCATGATAGCACCGGCGCGGCTGTATCCAGGTCGATCCTCCAGAATTCACAAACTTCATATATGGGACCATCGGGAAGCATGGGTGCACTCTGGGTAGATTCACCATAGCAATACTGATAAATCTTGACCTCATATTTGGTCATTCCCGAGCATCCGGATGAAGAAAAAGGTGTCTCGTTAACTATAGCTGACAAACCGCATATATGGTCTGCCGGTATGATGTCTCCATGCTCATCAAAGAGCGAAAGTGTATCATAATTCATAGTGGCTCCGGTCAGGTCTGGAAGTAAGAGATATGGTCCGAAATCACCCTCACCACAATAAACAGTGTCCCTTTCAGGACAAAAAAGAACATCCGTAATCGGCGGAAGTCGCAATACATACAACGTATCAAATCCTACCCCCCGCATTCCGTTCTTGGAAATTGCAGCGTATTGGCGGTAAATGATCTTCGCTGTATCCTGAACACCGGGATCACAATCGTAAGTCTCTATCCAATCACCGGCAAAGGCAGACTCCATATCTCCCTGGCAGGGAATAGTAGCAATCGGTGGTGTGGATAATCCGGGATCAGTCACCACCGGATCATTACAATAGACGGTGTAGCTAGAACCGTTGATTACGGGCACATTACTCACCTTTAGACAAACGTCAAAAGAACAAAATTCAGCATTGTTACAGATACTATAGACATCTACGGAATAGCACAGTTCGTCCTTTATAAAGTAAGGAGTTATGACTGGTCCGGAAATGGAAATTCCAGATGAATTTTTTATATCAAAGGTGTAAAACCCCAGGTAGGAACAGATTGGTTCAACGCCACCTAATGATCCATAAAGTTCGCTAACATCAAACTCACAATTCTGATCGAAAGAGGCATTGAGTGTCGGTGGACAAGGGATCATACAATGACAGTAGGGCAATGGAGTAAGATCATCATTTCCTGCCACTGACAAGCCAAGAGCAGTCCGAAGAGGGTCATTAAGATTGTCACTCGCCGGATCAGCTCCGGAATCCGAAAGGTCCATGACAGCGACAGTACCCATGGCCGATGCGACAGCCTGGTTGAACTTGGTCTCATCTACCGCTATATTGTTAAGATTAATGACAGCACTGACTCTCAATACCAGGGAATCACCGGCCGGTAAAGTATCGAGATTGGAACTACTAAGGATATCTGGCAATAAATCTCCATCGTAAGCGGGATCTATATCAAAGCTGGTGCCGGAGGGTTGAGATAGAATCTGTGGAATTCCATCCAGGCCGGCAAAAGCAGTACTATAATGAGCACCATCAGCCAGATCATCGGTTACCTGAAGATCAGTCAGGTCCTCAGAACCAGTGTTATAGATCCTGAGTACATGATGTACCTTGATGAGATTGATGCCATTTTGTGATTCAACACCAGACTTAGGGATGGTTTTTGCCACCCTGATTTCCGCCTGCGCATGCACATCAGAAATCGAATAGAGAAAAATAGTTATGAGTATGCAACTGCGTATTACCCAGTTATTTGCGTAGGTGTGTAGAAAATCTCTCATGAGACCTTAGTTGTAGTGTAAAAAAATGTTTCAAAAGGACCCGGAATCCTGCGATCCGGACTTTTGTCTTCTTATTATAATTATCAAATATATATAAATATCTATTATACAGTAATACTATATATTATATATTATATTAATATATATAGATATTTGAAATGTGTTAGACTACACTGCAGGTGGTATTTGTGTAAAAAATGAGGTATCAATATTCGTTCTCAGGGCAGGAAGGAACTGAAAGCGGAGTCAGATTCAAATAAGTAGAGTCAGATCCAAATAATATTCTGCAAATCTGTTAAAATTGCCTATTATTGGCTTCTGGTCAAGTGTGCGATTCAGCCCTTATCAAAAACCATTTGTCGTTACTTCTGCAAACAATGTGTCTGGAAAAAAGACCGGTTTGAATATATGAGCGTACGGGAACAACAGATTGAAGCTTTACTATTCGAAAATCATCCAATGGGCATGGTGCTCCTCGATGATAATCTGAAGGTGATCAAGATTAATGATGCCTTATTAAAGCTACTTGATCTCGATGAGTGTACGGTGCTGGGTCAACCATTTTGCCAGTTTATCACTTCTGAGGATCAGACCGATTTCTACCATAAGGTACTTGATCTTACGGACCAAATTTTCGATTATGAGACCGGGATCGGAAGCGACTCTTCACCCACAACATTGACCAGTCTGACGGTCAAACCTTTACAGGAAAGGGATGGCCATCCTATTTTTCTCATCACCGTACGGGACATAACCTTACAAAGACAGAAGGAATCCAACCTGAAAGCAACACTCAATCACTGGACACAGATCTTCAGGGACTCACCGATGTCGATTGCCATTCTTGACCCCATGAATTTTTCGATTGTCGAAGCCAATGAAAGTACGGCAGCACTACTGGGTTATTCACAGGATGAATTACTTAGAATTAATCCGATTGAGATTTCCCCGGATACTCAACCTGATGGTACATCCTCTGTAAACAAGGCTCTGGATCTGGTGCAGCAGGTATTTTCTGGGAAAAAGCCGTCCATCGAGTGGCAGATATTTAATAAGCAGGGAGAACTTCTTGATCTGGAAATCTGTATAGACCGGTTTACCCTGAAAGGCAGGCCGGTGATCGTTACCATGGCGTCCGATATCACGCTGCGAAAAAGACAGGCCGAACATCTGAAAGAAAGTGAGGAACGATTTCGAAAACTTTTTCACAATAACCCGTTGATGATCTTCGCGATCGACATAAACGGTACTGTTCTAAGTGTAAATCACGCTGTAAAAGTTGAGCTGGGCTATGACCCACCTGACCTTATTGGCAAGAATGTCGAAGGGGTTTTTCATATCGAGGACAAACCCAGAATCAGGGAGAAGATCCAGGCCTTAAAAAAGGAGAATGCCAGTCATTCAGAATGGGAATTGCGCAAAGTAGCCCGTGAAGGTGAAATAGTTTGGGTTAAGGAAATTCTCAGAAATATCGAATGGCCGGATGGTCGACACGCTTACCTGGTAACTTGTGAAAACATCACAGCACGTAAGACTGCTGAACTTGCACGACAAAAGGTGGAAGACCGATATCGATCTGTTTTTGACAACCACCTTTTTGGCCTGATGGTCATCGGCGATAACGAACGGATAGTTATAGCAAATCCCGCACTGAGCCTGCTTTTGGGCTACCCTCAGGCCGAACTCGTAAATATGCATTGGAGGGAAATCACGTACATAGAAGACCAGGAAGAGAGTCTCAAACTGATTATAAGCCTAGTCAGGAAGGAGACCTCCAGTACCTTAATTGAAAAAAGGTATGTTCATCGTGACGGTCACCTGATCCATGTGCGTTGTAAAGCAAGAATTATTGACACTGCTGAATCACAAGCCGTCATGATCATGATTCAGGATATTACTGACGAAAAAGCACTATTGGAAAGAGATAAGCAACTTACTCAAACTCAGTCTCAACTGGATCATAAAAATCGTGAACTCACATCTTATACCATGCATATTGCCGAAAAAAACCGCTTCCTTGCGCAATTGTCGCAGGAGTTGCAGGAGATTTTGCCGGCAACATCCGGAGGGATCAGAAGACGGATGCAAAGACTTGAAAGAAACATTCTTCAGCAGTTGAAGAACGAGAGTAACTGGAAAGGTTTTCTGGCTCACTTTGAAGAAGTAAATCCGCATTTTCTCGATAGGTTAAGTGAAACCTATCCCCAGTTAACCCAAAAGGAACTCAAGCACTGTGCCTATATTAGAATGAGACTATCAGTAAAAGATGTGGCCGCGTTCCTGCATATCTCTCCCAAGGCAGTCGAAGTAGCTCGCTATCGCATCAAGAAAAAGATCGGACTTGAGAGTAGATACGAGAAGCTGGATCAGCTCCTGGAAAGCATCAAGTAAAGTAAATCTACTCTGGGACACCCCTAATGAAGTGAAATTGTAGGGTTTTTCTCATATGCTTATTCTATAGATTTGTGAAACACATCAAACTATTTCAGCTTGAAGGACGCTGGTTTTAGTGATTTGGATCAGATCCAGCACTCCCGATAGCCGCACCTGTACCACAAAACGATTCATCAGTTTGGATGAATTTATCAGAGATAAAGGTTTCCTGACGAAGGAAACCTTTATGTTTTTATTACCTTATCTGTCGTTGGTTATCACAAAATGACCATTCTCGACACAAGATCTAAACATTCTGGTGATTGACCTTGTTTAATTTTTAGTTAAAAGCGTTAAACAAGAAAATTGACTTCCAATAATCGACCTGATACGGCTGTTATCGGTTCTGGATTTTCCGGCTTGTCTGCAGCCTGCTATCTGGCCAAAGCAGGTCATAGAGTAACCCTCTATGAAAAAAATGAGTCTGCTGGTGGCCGTGCCCGCCAATTCCAAAGCCATGGTTTCACCTTTGACATGGGACCCAGTTGGTACTGGATGCCTGATGTTATAGCGGATTTCTTTGCTGATTTTGGTAAGAAACCAGAAGATTACTACTCGCTGGTCAAATTGGATCCTGGATTCCGTATCTATTATGGAAAGGATGACCTGATAGACATCCCGGCCGATCCCGGTCAAGTGTCTGCTGTTTTCGAAGCAGTAGAAACCGGAGGTGGAGCCAGTCTCGAAAAGTTTTTATCTGCAGCGACGGAAAAATACCGGACTGGGATGAAACAACTAGCCTACAAACCAGGTCTTAGTGTCCGGGAATTCATCAATTGGCCGGTACTGAAGGGGTTAATGAAACTGGATTTGACCCAATCTTTTGATCAATACGTAAACAAATACTTCAAAAACGAACGACTCCGGCGTTTGATGGAGTTTCCGGTGTTATTTCTGGGAGCCCCACCTTCCAGGACACCGGCTTTATATAGCCTGATGCATCATGCGGCCTTTATTCAGGGTACATGGTATCCCATGGGTGGAATGCATCAAATCGTAAAAGCTCAAACTAAACTGGCTCAAGAACTTGGAGTAAAGATAGAAACTAATGCAGCAGTCTCCAGGATGAACACCCATAAGAAAAAGATAGCTTCGATCCAGGTGCAAGGGCAGGATCTACCTGTGGATCTAGTTGTCTCCTCAGCTGATTATCACCATACTGAGATGAATCTGTTAACCCAACCCTATCGTAACTACACTGAGACCTATTGGAAGAACCGAACTCTGGCACCATCAAGCCTCATTTTTTATATTGGTTTATCAGAGAAAGTAGAAGGCTTACTGCACCACACTTTACTTTTTGACAAAGACCTCGCAAAACATTCAATGGAGATATACAACGATCCCAGGTGGCCTACCGATCCACTGTTTTACGTATGTACTCCGTCGAAAACAGACCCTACAGTTGCACCTCCTGGACAGGAGAATATGTTTATTCTGATGCCGATTGCACCCGGTATTACGGATACAGAGGCACTACGTGAAAAGTACTTCAGGATTCTCATAGACAGAATGGAGAAGATCCTTAAAACAGACATTCACAAAAACATAGTGTACAAACGGTCCTATTGTATCAACAACTTTACGGAAGATTATCATGCCTTTAAAGGCAATGCCTACGGTCTTGCTAACACATTGAATCAAACAGCCATTTTTAAACCCAAAATCAGAAACCGGAAGCTTAGTAACCTCTTTTATGCCGGTCATCTCACTGTCCCCGGCCCGGGAGTTCCCCCTGCCATCATATCAGGAAAAATAGTTTCTAAACAGATTGAAAAGATGATGAGCAAATGAAGTCCATTTTTGACGCAACCAGTATGAAAATATCGCGGAGAATTACGCGAGATTACAGTACAAGTTTTTCCATCGGAATTCACATGTTGCACCGGTCCCTGCATGAAGCGATCTACAGCATATACGGATATGTACGAGTTGCTGATGAGATCGTTGATTCATTTCACGGATATGACCAACGTGCTCTTCTTGATGCATTTGAAAAGGATACGTTTCAGGCTATTCGTGACGGCATTAGTACTAACCCGATACTGCATGCATTTCAACTGACCGTCAACCACTATGGGATCGATCACAGCCTGATCCGAACTTTTCTGCAAAGTATGAGAATGGACCTGCAACAGTCAGCGTATAGTGAGGATGATTTTAGAACTTATATCCTCGGTTCGGCAGAGGTAGTTGGACTCATGTGCTTATCGGTCTTTGTGGAGGGGGATAGAGATCAATACAACAAATTGAAACCGGCAGCCATGAAGCTGGGGGCAGCTTTTCAGAAAGTAAATTTCCTTCGGGACATAGCGGCAGATTATCATACGCTGGGTCGAACGTACTTCCCCGGTATCGATATAGAAAACCTCACCCAGTCGGAGAAAAGGGAAATCGAAGAGTCTATTCATGAGGATTTTGAAATAGCCCTTACCGGAATTCGCGGATTGCCCCTGAAGGCCCGATTTGGTGTTTATACCGCATATATCTATTACAAGGCTCTTTTCAGGAAAATAGAAAACACGCCGGTCGAGAGGATCATCAATTGTCGTATCCGCATTCCTAACTACAAAAAGCTACTTTTGCTCATAGGATCCTATTTATCTTTAAAGACGAGATCCATTTAAAACATTAAGGCTATCGTGATACTTAATTTATTGATTGTTGTGGTGACCTTCATTTGCATGGAGTGTATAACCTGGTTCGTTCACAAATACGTGATGCACGGGTTTTTATGGGTTTTGCATCGGGATCATCACAATAAGGATCACACCCACAAGATGGAACGCAATGACGCTTTCTTTCTCATTTTTGGAATACCCGGATTCTTACTCTGTCTTTTTGGTGCCAAGGCAGGACTGGAAGCACCGTACCTCTGGATTGGATTGGGTGTGACCCTCTATGGTATTGCGTACATTCTTGTGCATGATATATTTATCCATCAACGTATTAAGATTTTCAGGAACTCCCGAAACCTCTACTTCAGCGCCTTGCGTCGGGCGCACAAGGTTCATCACAAACACCTGGGCAAGGAAGATGGTGAGTGTTTCGGCATGCTTTGGGTGCCCTGGAAATTCTTTAGTGAGGCCTATAAGAGAAACCAGTATTCCAGACAAGCCTGATGTGAGAACACTAACACAATGGTAATAATACCCCTTATTCCTTTCGGGAATTTGATTTCCTTTTTAAAAGTGGTACTTAGATTTGTCATTTTCATATTTTTTAGCCTATTCCCCCTACAACAGTGACGATTTTCCATTTTGTAGAAAATTAGTCACTACCTTTGCATGTCTATGCAAAAGAATCAACATTTTACCTTTTTAGAAGGTCGGCGTCCGCGGTACCTCCGGCGGCCTGGCCGTGCATAGACCGTTTCCCCCTTATTGGCGTTCTGCCTGATTAGAATGTTTTTTTCAATATTTGCCTTTTAAATATGGATATTACCATTTCGATTGCGAATGAGAGTCACGTGCCCTATGCAGAAGACATCTGCAAGGAATATGAGGCTTCTGCCAAGGTACGAGGTACAGGTATTGCCAAGCGCAAACCTGAATATGTGATCAATAAAATGTTGGAAGGTGATGCTGTCATAGCCCTGGAAGGATCTGCATTTGTTGGATTTTGCTATATAGAAAGCTTTGAAAACAAAAAATACGTATCCAATAGTGGCCTCCTGGTGCATCCTGACTACCGGGGACAGGGTATCGCAAAACAAATCAAGAAAAAGGTGTTTAACCTGGCCCGGGAAAAATACCCCCAGTCGAGGGTGTTTGGGATCACCACCAGCCTCGCCGTGATGAGAATAAATACGTCTCTGGGGTATCATCCGGTCACTTTCTCTGAGCTGACCAAGGACGAAACATTCTGGAAGGGATGCTCCAGTTGCAGTAATTACGAGATCTTAAAAAGTAAAAATTATGAACTGTGCTTGTGTACCGGCATGCTGGCTCCCTCAAAGACCGAAGCCATGAAACTGGACTTGAGCGCAATGATCGTAAACCAGGAAAAGTAATGAGTAAACCCATCGTAGTCCTGGCCTATAGTGGAGGCCTGGACACATCCTATTGCATTAAATATCTGACCGAAGAAAAGAACTTGTCTGTTCATGCTGCCCTTGTGGATACCGGAGGGTTTGATGAATTTGACATCAAGATGGTGGAAGAAAAGGCCTACGCCCTTGGAGCAACCAAATTTATCCACCTCGATGCCATACCGCGATACTACCAATCTTGCGTTAAGTATCTGATCTATGGAAACATCCTGAGAAACAATACCTACCCGTTAAGCGTGAGTGCAGAGCGTGTTTTTCAGGCTCTTGAAATCGTAGATTATGCCAACAAGGTCAACGCGACCTCAGTGGCACATGGTAGTACCGGTGCGGGAAATGACCAGGTCAGGTTTGATCTGGCTTTTCAGGTGCTGGGCCATGACCTGGAAATTATCACCCCCATTAGAGATCAGTCACTGTCCCGACAGGATGAGGTGGAGTATCTGAGAAAACATGGAGTAAACCTCAGCTGGGAGAAAGCACAATACTCCATCAACAAGGGTCTGTGGGGTACCAGTGTAGGTGGAAAAGAAACCCTCAACTCCAGGGAAACTTTACCCTCTGATGCCTATCCCAGCCAACTCAGGGCAACAGAAGAAAAATCGATTTCACTCACTTTTGAAAATGGTGAGTTGAAAGGCGTGAATGATCAGGCATTTGCCAACCCTGTCGATGCCATAACCAAACTCACCGAATTGGCCAGGCCCTATGCTATTGGCAGGGATGTACACGTCGGTGACACCATCATCGGTATCAAAGGACGGGTTGGATTTGAAGCAGCCGCTCCCCTGTTGATCATTAAGGCTCACCATCTACTGGAAAAACACACACTGACCAAATGGCAGCAGTACTGGAAGGAGCAACTGGCCAACTGGTACGGTATGTTATTGCATGAGGGCCAATACCTGGAACCGGTCATGCGAAATATTGAAACCTTTCTGGAAGATTCTCAAAAGTCAGTTACAGGAAAGGTATTCCTGAAGCTGCTACCCTATCGATTTGAGCTCGTTGGTATTGAGTCAGAAAACGACCTGATGCAGAGCAAATTTGGATCTTACGGTGAGGAAAATAAAACATGGAATGCAGAGGAAGCCAAGGGTTTTATCAAACTTATGGCCACTCCATTGAAAAATTACTATTCGCTCCACAAACAACCCAGTGATGATTAACATAGGAATCGTAGGTGGTGCGGGTTATACCGGCGGCGAACTCATCAGGATATTGCAGCATCATCCGGATGTCGACATTGACTTCGTACAAAGTACGAGTCAGGAAGGTAAACGCTTGTGTGATGTTCATCCTGACCTCCTTGATCTGGACCTCCGTTTCAGTGGTCAGGTCAGTTCTAACATTGATCTCCTCTTTCTGTGCACTGGCCACGGTAGAGCCCGGTCCTTTATGGAACAGCATCAACCCGAGGAAAAGATTATTGATCTAAGTCATGATTTCAGATTACTCGGAGATCACAGTTTTGTCTACGGCCTTCCTGAATTGAATAAGGAAGCCATTAAAACTGCGGATAGAATAGCCAATCCAGGCTGTTTTGCTACAGCGATTCAACTGGCCCTGCTTCCCCTGGCACAAGAGCACTGCCTCGCTGATGATGTTCATATCACAGCGATAACAGGATCAACCGGAGCCGGTCAGAAACCATCGGCAACCACCCATTTTTCCTGGAGGAACAACAATGTTTCCGTATACAAGGCATTTGCACATCAGCATCTGGGTGAAATCGGTCAGAGTCTCCGGCAGTTGCAGTCCGGATTTGAACTGCCACTGAATTTTGTTCCGGTACGTGGTAATTTCAGCCGTGGTATTCTTGCCAGCGTTTACACCAAATGTGACTGGACACAGCAGCAAGCTGAAGAAGCTTACAAAGCTTACTATCAGGATCACCCATTTGTCTTTATTACGGATCAAAATCCAGACCTCAAACAGGTGGTTAATACCAACAGGTGTGTCATATATCCGCAGGTACATGACGGCAAGCTGCATTTGATTTCCATGATCGACAACCTGCTTAAGGGAGCCTCAGGTCAGGCAGTACAAAACATGAACCTGATGTATGACCTGCCGGAAACCAGGGGTCTGATACTTAAAAGTATAGCTTTTTGATATGAATCTATTTGATGTATATCCATTATTTGACCTGGAAATAGTCCAGGGAAGAGGAGCTTGGGTCTATGACAAAACAGGTAACAAATACCTGGACTTCTATGGTGGTCACGCTGTCATCAGTATTGGCCATGCTCACCCTCATTATGTGAATGCCATTCAAAGCCAGGTCTCCAGGTTAGGTTTTTATTCCAACTCGGTTGAAAATCCCCTGCAAGAGAAGCTGGCTTCACTCCTGGGAGAAATCTCCGGGTTTGATGACTACCAGTTATTCCTGGTAAACTCCGGAGCCGAAGCCAATGAAAATGCGCTAAAACTGGCGTCCTTTCACAATGGCAGATCAAAAGTGATCTCCTTCTCAGGAGCATTTCATGGTCGGACTTCAGCCGCAGTCAATGTGACTGACAATCCCAGAATCACTGCCCCTATTAACGAAGGTTTTGAAAACGTAGCCCTGCCCCTGAATGATCAGCAAGCGGTAGAGAGAGAGTTGGCTACAGGCGATGTCGCGGCCGTGATCATTGAGGGCATTCAGGGAATTGCCGGAATTTATGAAGCAGAACCCCAGTTTCTTAAATTTCTTCAGGAACAAACCCGAAGATTTGACACTGTTCTGATTCTCGACGAAATTCAGTCAGGCTATGGCAGAACCGGCCACTTTTTCGCATTTCAGGAATCGCCTTCCTTACAGCCGGATCTGATCACGGTGGCCAAGGGAATGGGTAATGGCTTTCCTATTGGAGGTGTACTGATCAGTCCTTTGTTTGAGGCCCGATATGGTCTCCTCGGGACTACCTTCGGGGGCAATCATCTGGCGTGTGCTGCCGGGGTAGCTGTGCTGGAAGTTATTCGAAAAGAAGGCCTGCTCGATCATGTTCAGAAAGTGGGTGAACAACTTACCACCGGTCTTCAATCCATTCCGGGAGTAAAAGAGGTACGGGGAAGAGGGCTGATGCAGGCCATCCAAATGGAAGGTCCCGTTGCTGAACTTAGAAAAAAGTTGTTGTTTGAGCATCACCTATTTGTCGGAAGTGCCGCTGATCCCAATACGATTAGAATTCTACCACCTCTCAGTGTTACTGTAGATGAGGTCAACCTATGTTTGGATAAACTGGAGAAAGCCTCGCTGAGCGTATCTATACCAACCTAACCCGGAGCCCATGAAACAATTTACCTCCCTGGCAGACGTTGCAGATCCCAAAGCCCTGGTCGACAAAGTGTTGCAACTGAAAGCCAGTGGCAACAGCAATCGGAATATTGGTTCTGATTTGACACTGGCCCTTTTGTTCTTCAATCCCAGTTTACGTACCCGGCTGAGTTCACAGAAAGCTGCTCAATTATTGGGAATGGAAAGCCTGGTTTTGGATGTGAACCAGGGGTGGCCCCTGGAATTTGAAGTTGGAGCAGTGATGAATGACAACAAAAGCGAACATGTACGGGAAGCTGCAGCGGTTGTCAGTCAGTACTGTGACATTTTAGGCATCCGTTGTTTTCCGGGTTTAAAAGACAGGGACGAGGATTATGCCGAACCTCTACTTTCTGCTTTTCAGGAATATGGGAACAAACCCATCATCAACCTGGAATCTGCTACCAGACATCCCTTACAAGGCCTTACTGATGTTGTCACCATACGTGAGCATCGCAAAAGCGTCAAACCAAAAATTGTACTAACCTGGGCTCCACATCCCAAAGCACTGCCACAATCAGTGGCTAACTCTTTTGCCTCCTGGGTACTTGCCATGGATTACGAACTGGTGATCACCCACCCCGAAGGTTACGAACTGGACCCCAATGTTACCCGGGGTGCCCACATTGAGTATGATCCGAACAAGGCTTACAAGGATGCAGATGTTGTCTATGCCAAAAACTGGTCTTCTTACCGGGACTATGGTAAGATAATGTCAAATGACGGAAGATTTATGGTAAATGCAGAGAAGATGGCACTGAGCAATAATGCTTTCTTTATGCATTGTCTGCCGGTCAGGCGCAATGTTGTTGTGGCTGACGATGTTATTGACAGCCAACAATCTTTGGTAATACAACAAGCTAACAATAGAACATTTGCTGCCGCTACAGTCATGAAGGAAATCATAGAATTATCTATTTATGAATAAATGTTCATAAGTAAACATGAACATATGTTTTAATAAATTTATAATAATCCTTACTGTTAATTAGTATTTTAATAATTCAAAGCGGAATACTTAAAAAATAATTATCTTTGATGCAATATTCTGGGGTTGAACGACATTTTGAAAACAAAGAGATGAAGAACTGCACTGTGAGGGCGTCAATGACGATAAAAAGTTGTTGTATTTCATGTGAAGTTCATCTATGACCTGGTCCACAAACCACATTGTATCCAGGCCTTTTCAGAATGAACCATGATTAAGGCCTTTTTTATTTTTGACTAATACGAAAATTCAGATATGTCTACCAAAGTTGCAGATTTCATTAAAGCGGAAGATCAGAAGG
>JAUILF010000086.1 GCA_030433135.1 Bacteroidia bacterium
GGTGAAGAAGTCTGTGGGTGGAAAGATTGTTGAAGAGGTAGTCAAGAAATGGGAGCTGGCACAAAGTCACATGGCACGCAGGAGCTTTGCTACTAACTTTTATACGGAGTTGGGTATTCCTGCCTCTCAGTTGATGATGATTACCGGTCACAGTACCGAGAGCCAGTTTTTCAAGTACATCAATCGGGATGGCAAGGATAATGCTAAGAAGATGGCTAAGTTAATGAGAGAGAAGATTTCACACCTTAAAGTCGTATAGTGATGAAGGTAATGACCGAGGAGGAACATCGGGAGCACGTGAATACCCGGGCGTTGAAAAAAATTCGCCTAGAACAAGAGAAAAAGCACATTGACCAGCTGTACAGACAATGGGTCGGAACTGGCCTGCACATTGAACGTGGAATGGCCACTAAATCCAAGATACGCAGTGTCAATAAGAGATTGGAAAACTTGAAACTTGACTACCAGGTGGAAAGAGACCAGTTTAAAAAGAACGAAATTTACTGGTATGCCTACACAGGTGCCATGAATTATGTGGATGAAAAAATCAAAAAACTTCAAAGCTTAGAAGTTGCACCTAATCCTATGATCATGTTGATCGATCTGAAACCATACCTATCTGTGTTGAAGTGTAATCAAGTTATCGATTCAGAAGGCAAATATGCCATGGGTCCCAGACAAAAAGGTGCTGCCATAGCATGGATTGATTTACTATTGAACGAAGGGCGTGTGATCATGCGAGATGAGATTGTTAAGAAGCTCAATGACATTGATAAAGCACACCTTCTCAATAAATGGATACCCGGTCTTGACTTATCACCCAGTACCGTTAGGAATAACTCCTCCAATATCTACCAGGATTTATATCCGGAATTTGAAAAAGACTTGCAAACATTAGGCACCTAAACTCAAGAAAGATAGGACAACGTCTTATCGAGAGTCTTAAGAAATATTAACCTTATACATTTGGTATCAACACAATAATTGATACCATGCGAGAAAGGTTACTGGTAGAAATTAACCGGGACGAACTCCAGGATTTAATAATGGATTCCATGGCTTCATTCATGGAAGCATTCACAGAGGAATACACCTCTGTTCCTCCCCAGGAAAGATATATCAACCGCAAAATAGCTGCTGAAATTGCTTCAGTCAGCGTGTCCACAATCGATAACTGGGGGCGTGAAGGCAAAATTGAACGGTATCATTTCGGTGGTTCCGTAAGGTTTCATTTACCGGAGTTACTGGAATATTTGAAAAAGCAAAGAAGTGAATAGCAACGACCTATCAATGTTTCATTATAAAGCTTGGGTCTGATCAATGGAGTGGCTCACAGTCAAGTGACTTGGGCCACCCATTTTTAAGAAAGCATAAGTAAACACATATAAAAAATGACAAAAAAAACTGTGGACCCCATCCCGAAAGAATCCATCGAGACTCAATTCAAGGACTTCATTACTGAGGTGATGAAAAAAAATGCCGTCAATAAGACTACCTATCGCAGGGTTCGACTTCAAAAAGTATTGGATGATCTTTTTTTGCTTCTCTTCACTGAGGAGGAACATAATGCCATGCAGTCAGTCTTAAGGAAACTCAAGGCACAAAATAGAGTCCGAGAACTGAACCATGAAGACGAACGCATGCAGAAGATGAAGGCCACAAAAAACCCAGCCAGATTCTATATCAGCCGTTCAGGTCGTGACCCAGAGGAAATAGCTAATGAAGTCAAGGAGTTAACAAGAAAGGCTGCGGAAGACAACACAGATGATCTAAGGGTATAAAAACAAATCTATCTAGCTATTAAAAATTATGAATGATGAAAAATTTTAAGCCACTTTTAAGAATGAATCTAAATAAGATCTACGGCACTAGTTTTAGTGATCAAAGTACTGATGAAGAAATTGTCAATTTCCTAAATAGCAAGCCAGTTCCTGGTAACAAGCCAGTTCCTGGTAACAATCAAAGAGTTAAAAGGGTCGATTCTCTTCTTAACAACTTTCCAGGCAAAGAGGAAAGCAATAGTAGTGTGTTCGTAATACCTTCAAGGGCTCAGGAAATAATCCGTAAATCTAGGAAGTTTCCTACATGACTTCTAAGCCTGCTAAGTCCATTAGGTCCATTTCTATGCTAGGGAACACCAATACTGTCAAGTGGACTGAAGATAATGTTGTTCCCATACTTTTGGAATTGGTAGAAGAGGCACAAGATGATAAGTATATGACCCTGGGAGAGCTACTACTTTCACGAGGCCTCTACAAGCAGATATTTCAATACTGGTTGCACAAATTTGACGGAAACCAGGAGATAACCCACCTCCTTAATTTTTTGAAAGGCATTTTTGAAGAAAAGCTTCTTCGTGGAGGATTATCTAACCAATACAATGTTGCTGCCACCATTTTTATCCTCAAGAACAACTTTGGGTATTCGGATCGCCAGGACATCAGTCTTGGAGTACATAGGGATGATTTGGACAGAATGACCGATGAAGAATTATCGGAAAAATTGGAACAACTGAAGAAAGCAAATGGACAAACTACGTAATCAGTTAAAATTAGAGGATGAAATCTTACGTCGAAAGGCTTTAAAAAGTCTTTTGGCCTTCACCCTCTATACTATGCCTGGTTATGTAGTCAAAAACTTCCATAAGTCCATCTGTGACACACTGGACAAATTTATCGAAGGGAAAACAAAAAGGCTTATGATTTTCATGCCTCCGCAGACGGGCAAATCTGAATTGAGTTCCCGAAGATTACCTGCATATACCCTTGGGAGGAATCCTGACAAACGAATCGGTGTGTTTTCCTACAGTGCGGATCTTGCTCAGGGTTTTTCTCGATCAATACAGCGAGTTATCGAGTCTCCTGAGTATCAAAAAGTCTTCCATGCAACAAAGCTCCCTGAAAGGTCCGATGTGGGTTTCAAGAGGACAAGTGAGATTTTTGAAATAGTTGGAAATAAGGGTTTTGTAAAATGTGTTGGTGTTGAAGGATCACTGACCGGAACTCCATTGGATATAGCGATCATTGACGATCCACATAAAGATCTGAATGATGCAAGGTCCAAAACTAGACAAGGAGCGGTTTGGAATTGGTATGAAACTGTTCTGGAAACCAGACTACGTAATAATGGACAAATTATGTGTCTGCTGACACGGTGGCATACCGGTGACCTCGCCGGTAGAATCTTGGATCGCGACGGTCTTTCTGAAGATGGAGGCCTTTGGGAAGTGATTCGCTTTCCAGCGATTCAAGATAAGCCACCGTCAGCATTAGACCCTAGGAATCCAGGGGAACCCCTTTTCCCAGAATGGCATTCCCTGGAGAAATTGCAGAAAATACAAGATGATAACCCCAAAATGTTCAGTTCTCTATACCAACAAAATCCAACCGTTGATACTGGTTTGATTTTTCAGCGTGAACACTTTGAGATTGTTACCAGGATTCAAGCCCTGAAAGTACAAAATAGGAATGTCAACTTTTTTGCTGACACTGCATTTACAAGCAAAAAGAGCAATGACCCAAGTGTAGTAATGGCTGTGGCAGTGTACCAAAATTCGCTATACGTAATTGACATACTAAGAACTTTCCAGGGATTTTCTGACCTCGTCAAGTCCATAGAGTTATTCTATAAAAAATATGCCACCAAACGTAGTGTATTATACATCGAACCAAAAGCCAGCGGACAATCGGTAACAGATTTTTTACGTAAACGCAAAGGACTGAATGTTGTAGAATACAAACTCCCATCTGGATCAAAAGAAGAGAGAGCCCACACTATCACAGGTTACACAGCATCAGAACGAGTGAAGTTATGTCCGGGAAAGTGGAACCGATCATTTATGGAAGAACTGATCACCTTTCCCGATGGCATGCATGATGACCGGGTTGATTGTCTGGTTATGGCATGTACTCAGCTATTTTTAAGAAAAAAGGCAAGGAGAAGACCCAGGAGATTGATTGTCATCAAAAACACCTAGTAATGAAATTAGAATATGACGCTCTTATTTATTGGTTAGAGAAACAGGGTTGTAAGGAGGTGACAGATACTCACAATTGGATTATATACAGCAAGGGACCCAGGATCAAATACATGATTTACAAACGCAGGTCATTTTCCCAATCTAGTGTAGACATCATCATGGGTAAATTCGGTCTGAAGAGAAAATCTATACCTGAAATTGCTCAGGTATATAAGTACAGACAAGCTGTTTGATAGTATCAAGATACTTATTACCGTATTTCCGAAAAATACTTGGCGCTCTACGTATCACTACTTTTTATATCGCTTGATATACCTCGATTCCTGCCTTACATTCGGTTATAATTAATTATCCAAATAAAAGCATTCGACGATGATTACTAAAAAAGAAATTTTAACACTTGACGATGTTGTCGACCTTCTTGGTTACACAAAAGGATACATGATCCAGCTTATGCACAAAAAGCAAATACCATACTATAAACCCACAAATGGCAAACCCTTTTTTAAGTACTCAGAAATCGAAGAATGGGTATTCAAAAAAGGAAAGAAATAAAAAAGGCCTAACAAATGACAACGCATCTGAAAGACCCGGGACAGGTCAAATATACGGAATCATTTACTATACCTCTTTCTTTAGCAACAATGGTGGCGAAAAAGAATCCGCACGCACCCAATCGCGGTACCTCACCATTGTATCACAAAATCCTGAGAGCCATTGAGCTAATGGATCTGACAAAATTAAAGGGTCCATTACACCACTGGTACAGCCTGCATCCTGGATTAACTAGCCTGGAAAAGACCTGCATTTACATGGCAATCAATATTCAAATTGACGAACTACAAAAGATGTAATGTCATGGGATACGGATTCGTAAAAATAGATAGGTCTTTGTTGGAATGGGAGTGGTATGATGATGCCAATATGGTTCGGCTGTGGCTTCACCTAAATCTGAAAGCCAGCTATAAGGAATCTTCATGGCAGGGAATGCAGGTCACCAGGGGTCAGATAATCACCGGCCGTAAGAAGCTAGCTGATGAAACCGGGATGTCGGAAAGGCAGGTCCGGACATGTCTGAATAGGATGCTTGAGAGTGGCAAAATCACCATTGAATCGACCAACAGATTTAGCATTATAACCATTTGTAAATCTGATAGTTATGAAAATAACTCTGAACCAAACGACCAGCAAGCGACCAGCAAACGACCAGCCAGACGGCCAACAAATGACCATCTAGGCGACCAACAAAAAGATAGCATAAATAACTCTAATACAAATAGTTATCTGACGCATTCAAGTGTAAACGACCAGCAAAACGACCAGCAAAGTGTTCCCAAAACGACCACTATTAAAGAATTAAGAAATAAAGAAGAATATATAGTCCTGCTGAAGCAGGCCGTGAACCTCCTCAATGATTTGACTAATAGCAGTTATCGAGTATCCACTAAATCAACTCGAAAACGTGTTCACGCAAGATACCAGGAAGGATACCGATGGCCAGACTTTGAAAAGGTTATCCGCTCAAAAGCCAAAGACTGGGAGCATGACCCCAAGATGAAACAGTATCTCAGACCTGAGACCCTGTTCGGGACCAAATTCGAAAGCTACCTCCAGTCTGCCAGTATTGAGAAAATCGTTCCCGATGAAATTCAGCTAAAAGGTAGGACCATACCCGGGAAGCCAAAAAATAACTATGAATCCTGTTGGAACTTCTTAATCCGTGCCGTTCCTAATCCTGATCACTGGAAGGAGAGAAAGGAAACAGAAGGACTAACAACCATTTATCCAGAAATATATCAAGCCGTATGCAAGATCGTAAACAAGGTTTAAGGCTATTGGGAGTTGACGTGGACAATATCCGGAATAGTGCGACCACCTGCCCCGAGTGCAGCCACACCAGAAAAAAGAATAAAGAGCGATGCTTATCTGTCAACGTACAAAGCGGCCATGTCCATTGCAATCATTGTGGATGGAAGGCCCGAGCAGATAGTGACGAATGGATCAACAAAGAAATACAATCACCTATGGAACCGAAATTCAAGAAATCAGACTTTATAACAACCCCCCTGACCGCAACCGGGGTAGACTATCTCAAGAGTCGGGGTATTTCAGAAACCACCATTCGGGAAATGCGAATTGCCGGGGATGGAAACGCAATCATTTTCAACTATTACCGTGGTGACCAGATCCACCAGGCCAAATACCGAAGCATCACCGATAAAAAATTCTGGTGTAGATCAAATGCCAAGTGCCTTTACAATATCAACTCCCTAAATGGTCAGACGGAAGCAATCATTGTGGAAGGTGAGATAGACGCACTATCATTCCATGAGGCAGGATTCAAGAACGTGGTATCGGTAGACTTTGGAGCCTCCAACGAAAAGGACATGACCACATCCGGAAAATTAGCCTGCCTGGATAAATGCTATGACTCATTGCGCAAAATCAAAAAATTCTACATTGCCACCGATGCCGATCCACCAGGAAAGAAGCTTCAGGAGGAACTATGCCGACGCTTAGGAAAGGAGAAATGTCTCATTGTCCAGTTCCCGAAAGGCTGTAAGGATGCAAACGAAGTTCTCGTAAATCATGGTCCGAAGGCTCTTCAGAAATCCATCCAAAAGGCAAAACGGGTTCCCATCACTGGGGTAGTCCGATTAGCAGACGTGTACAAAGAAATGCAGGACCAGTTACAAAATGGCCTGGCTAAAGGTCAACCAACCGGGGTAGCTTCACTGAATGGTCATTTCTCCTGGCTACCTGGTGAACTGACTCTGTTCACTGGCCTGCCTAATTCGGGAAAATCGGAGTTCGTCAAATTCTTGCTGTCAAAAATGGTCAAGAACAAAGGGTGGAAATTCGGGGTCTTCTCTCCCGAGAACTATCCGGCCTCATCCTTTTACCTGGATTGGATCCACACTTACACCGGAAGAAATACTGACAAGGAGTATGACAATCCAATCTCGGAAGAGGAGCTGAAGAAAGCGGCAAAGATCATCAACGACCATATTTTCTACATCTACCCTGAAGGAAACGAAAAGCATACCCCTGCCAACATCCGCCAGAAGATCAAAGAACTTACTTTACAGCATGGCCTGAACGGATACGTAGTCGATCCATGGAATATGCTACTTCATGAGGGATTGGGCTCCAGGGAAGATTTGTACATCTCCGAGCAACTGACCAAATTTTCACGAATAAACCATGAACATGATCTGTGCGGTATTATCGTAGTCCATCCGAAGGGCATCCCCTATAAGGAGGAGCCAAACGCATACCACCACATAGCTGGTGGACCGATGTTCATCAACAAGTGTGATAATGCTGTGGTCATACACCGCCCGAACTACCAGGAGGATAAATCAGACAGGCAGGTGGATTTCAAAATCGAAAAGATCAGAAGACAGAAGCTCGTCGGCAGACCTACCACGGTAAATTTTCAGTACGACCTGAAATCAGCTCGATATATCAGCTCGCATTCAAATCAGTTTCCGTTAAAATGAAGAAGCGTAAATGACTTTTCAGGGCATGGCATCAAGATAGTCTTCTGATAACATTTCCATTTCAATCCAATGTACAGTAATGTCAATCAATTTCTTTAGATCTGAAATATCCTTGTCTTCCCATCTTCGCACATAATGTGTTTCATCATTTCCTAACCAAACTGCTCGCTTGGCAACATCCTTTATCCGACCATCATTGATATGGTCACTAATGCATCTCCCCAAGAGTTTTGACTTTATTTCCTCTTCACTGTCTGGGTCTCTGTAAATGGCATAGTCTTTTAATAAAAATTCTACTGCTTTCCTATATCCCATCCCGGCGATTTCTTCAAGTTGCATGTTTTCAGCAGCAGAGGCCTGATTGTATATCCTAGGAAAACTTGGGGAAACCTTGGTTATATTTTCTGTGAAGTCAAGTTCAACAAAATTCCCTATGGTCGTGTGAGAATACCTATAAATCGAATTATTAGCTTGCTTTTCATCGAGGACATAATAAGCTGTAAAATGTCTTAGACAAGTTTGATTGGTGCATCTAAAATATAGCTCAAGTCCAAAAGGAGTAATATGACCATTAAGACGATCAGGAGATATTGTATGATGGCAAAAAGGGCATTTGTTAGGTTCCTCGTCTTCATGGATTTGGACAGATTGCTGACCTCTTTCTTTGGATGGTACATTGAGATGCTTCATTAGAAATGGATTACGTATGATCGGAGTCGATAAAAATAGACTTTTTCTTATTCGTTTTTGAATCTAAAAAAGGTCTGCCCTCTCTCCATGGGTACAATTTTTCCGAATTTGGCCACGAAGAACATTGCTAAGAGCATTTCAGGCGCCCAGGCACCCATTACACTAGGGCTAAAATAAAGGACCTCAGATTGAAATATCTTAGGATTAGTTTTAATGCGTCCAGATGCACCAGGCAGACATCAGACAAAATGTCGATCGTGGTCAATCAGCCGGATTTCCTGCCAGGGCTGCAATACCGGGGGATAGAAGACCTTAAACGACAACCATTACGACAACTAAAGAGAAAGGACCATACGTAAACGATTGATTTACATACGGTCCTAACTTCTCATTGTCGGGGTGAGAGGATTCGAACCTCCGACCTCACGCCCCCCAGACGTGCACTCTAACCGGGCTGAGCTACACCCCGAACTTGGGTGTGAGTTTGAGTGTGGGTGTGAAGTGTGTTGGGGGTTATCTTCAAATCACATCAAACCCAATATCAATAACTCCTATATAGTGCCAAAAGCATTCGTGATATGTCTGCATACTCCTCATAAAGTTGCTTGTACAAAGGTTCCTCCATCAAATTCATGTCCGAAAGAATTTGCAAAATGCTCACTACCTCAAACAGACTAGATCTGGCAACATTAACAAACCTTCTCTTGTCTGGTGATGTTCTTCTCCCAACACCTTCCGTTAGATTTAACAGAATAGACATAGACGCTCTCTTCAACTGATCTTCAATATAAGGATCCAGGCTCTTTTGCTGATCCAGGTATTTTAGAATGGCTACGTTTGTTGACCTGACCTTTTGATAAACAACCAATTTTTCAAAATCGAACATCATTTTACTATTCGGTCCAACAATCCCACACTCTCACACTCACACTCAAACCTCCACACTAAAGTTGTGGGACCTGGGGGATTCGAACCCTCGACCTCTGCCCTGTCAAGGCAGCGCTCTAAACCAACTGAGCTAAGGCCCCGCATTTACGTGTTCAACCCCATTTCTTTAAATGGGACCGCAAATTTAATAAAAGTTGTATGAACTAATCCCACTTACTCGTACTTTGATTAGAGTTAGGTTTACTGAAATTTTAAAACAGAACCTACCATGAGAATATTCCTTTTTGTGGTCATAGGTATTCATGGATTAATCCACTTGATGGGTTTTCTAAAGTCCATGGGGCTCATTGATCCGAATGAGTTGACCATACACATAACCAGGTCATTCGGATGGTTATGGTTAATCGCTTCCCTGCTAATTCTTACTACCAGCTGCCTCTACCTGCTCAAGTATGACTTTTATTGGATAACCGGGTTGGCTGCTGTCATCCTTTCTCAGTTCCTGATCATCTATTTCTGGCATGATGCAAAGTTCGGTACCATTGCTAATCTCATCCTTCTTGCCCTGATCGCAGTGGGATATGCTTCGTGGAATTTCAAGAACAATTATAAGCACGACGTTAAAGCAAACCTGGAAAGAACCATTGAAACACAAACCGACATCCTTACTGATAAGGATTTACTTCATCTTCCTGCTTTAGTCCGGGCCTATCTAAACTATACCGGAGTAGTAAACAAACCCAAAGTCATAAATACCAGGGTCACTTTTGATGCGATGATGAGGAGCAATAGCCAGGACTGGTTTCCCCTCGAGGTTGAACAATATGACTTCTTTGATCAATATGTAAGGTTATTCTACCTTAATGCCACCGTAAAAGGACTACCCACCCAGGGCTATCATAAGTATGTTTCCAACCAGGCAAATATGACAATCAAGGCCTTATCAATGATACCTGTGGCCAGGCATTCGGGAGAAGACATGTTTAGGGCAGAGACAGTCACGCTTTTCAACGATATGTGCTTTCTGGCACCAGCCACTCTGATCGACAAGAATATCACATGGACCGAAATTAATGACCACTCAGTGAAGGCAAGCTTTACCAATCAGAGTGTAACCATATCAGCCACTCTTATATTCAATGAGCAAGGTCAACTAATTAACTTTATCTCTGATGACCGTTATGATGTGGTACGACAACAGACGGTCCGGTTTTCTACACCCCTGGGTGAGTACAGAAATATAAATGGATACCACCTGCCTGGATATGGTGAGGCCATCTGGCATTATCCCGAAGGGCCATTTGTCTATGGTAAATACAAAGTCAAAAACATTGAATACAATGTTTCATCGATGCAATAATGTAAAAAAAGAAGATTAGACATCAACCGTGAAGCTGTACCTAAAAAACCAATAGCAACAAACTTAGTGGACCACAGGACTAATAATCCTTCTCGATCATAGCCAATTTCTCGTTCAAATACTCCGAAAAAGCCTCATCAATGCCTTCTCTTTGGGAGATCAGGTATTGATTACCTCTTGGTTCGGTTTGGATCCAGCGACAACCTTTCTCAGAAGAGAATTCCAGATAGCCGGGTCCCCGATCGGATAAGTATGAACCCTTGCCCTCGACCGCAAAATACACTGCCAATAAATCCCAGCTGGAGCGCTGATCTTCTAACGTCCTGTCAAACACATTATCCAGCCAGGAAACATAGGCATCATAGAGTATGTTCCCCTTTCCCAGATGCTGCAACCCTTGTCCGGTCATCACATCTGATCCCCCATCAATAAAATAGACTTCATTGGGAAATTTTTCCAGGCAGGTCCGGGTATAATCTGCCGTTCCGTTAAAGAAGAAATTCCAGTCCTTGACCAGGTCTCCCCTCTCATTCCCTGCATTGAGGGCTCCCAAAGCCACCCAGCGTTGTACCTTCTTCTCTACCAGGTCCTCTCCGGATAATGGTGAATACTGATCCGGACCACTGTTCAACAATGAAGCCAATGCCTCCGTATGTCCGATGGTCACATAGGTAACTTCTCCGTCAGGCTGAGACGCCAAAACCTTGCGCAAAAGCCCAACTTGCTCTGGAGCATCGGTATTGGTCACGATCCGGTTGCCATATCGACTGGTATCACTGATCATTTGTTCTGCCAACATCTTGTCAACCGGGTCTCCAACCTCGTTGCCGTGACTTGCACCAAGAGGTATATCCGATCGTCCAAAAAAGCGGTTAATGGCATCTATGACACCCGCACCATAAGGCACAACTCCTGAGCTATAGACCTCGGCCACTATTTCGGCCTTTCCCTCGCTGACATATTGGTGCAACAGGGCCAGAGCCCCAACATCATCACAATCAGATCCCATATCGGTGTCAAAAATGATCTTCTCAGGTGCCTGGGAAAAAGTGAACAATGGAAAACATACCACTAAGATCAATAGGGTCCGATTGAGCAAACCAGTTTCTCGCATTACTTTCATCCAGTTGAAAAGTATCAATAATAACCATTTCGGGAAAAAGGACCAGTCAGCACCGTACTGGCCAAAAGAAAGTTCTGCAAAACTCAAGAGGCGTTTCGAAATGGACCCAAATAACTCCCTACTCAGTGGCCAAAATCTCCGAAGGATTAACCAGGGCTGCCCTGATAGCATGGTAGGCCACGGTCAGGGCTCCGATCGAAATGACCAATCCGGCACTAAAAATAAAGACCCAAATAGAGAGGGACGTTCTCACTGCAAAACTCTCCAACCACCTTTGCATCGCCCAGGCAATGATCGGCCAGGCAATCAGGTTACCGATCAGAATCAAAAACGCAAAATCCTTTGACAAGAGCAGTACTACCTGATCTATCCTTGCCCCAAGCACTTTACGAATGCTGATTTCACGCAGGCGCTGTTGGGCCGTATAGGCCGACAATCCAAAGAGCCCCAGACATGCCAGGATAATGGACAAGACCGCAAAGACCATAAACAGCTTTTGGAATCGCAGGTCATTTTCATATTGAGCATTGAAATGATCATCCATGAAAAAATACTGGAAAGGACTACCCGGAAAATGGGTATTCCAATTGCTTTCAATGGCTGCTATTCCTCCGGACACCTGATCAGTACCAATACGCATCAGGTAGTACTCAGCGTAATCATGTACAAAAAATATCGTTGGGTGCACATCACTGTGCAACGACTCCTGGTGATAGTCGTTGACCACTCCAATGACAATAGAACTGCTGTTGTCACTTTGCAGTACTTGTCCTACGGCATCCAGGGGATTATCAAAACCCAACACTTTAGCTCCCGACTCGGTTATGACACATGCCGTATCCCGATCTGAAGGTATGTCAGGAGAAAAATTTCTTCCTGCCACCATGTCCATTTCAAAACCGTCAAAAAAGTGCTCATCTACCAGGTTATAGTTAAATATCTGGGCCTGATCCTCCGATTGTCCCCTTCTCCTGACGTCTGACTTCCATCTCACCTTCTGACCCGGAATCACCAGAGTGCTCATTACGTCCGAGATTTGGGATTCCTTCCTCAGGCTTTCTTTGAAAACCCGTATCTGGTTGGTGCGGCTCTCAAAATCTGAAAACATACTGGGCTGCTCCACTACCACGATCTGAGAGGCATTGAACCCAAGATCCTGTTGTTGCAGAAATCGCATCTGCCTCAGGACTGTCAGAGTTCCAATAATCAATGCAATGCATATGGAAAACTGTAGCACAACCAACATTTTTCGCAGCAGCACACCCTGCCGGTCAGACTGCAATGACTTTCCCAGAATTCGGATAGGTTTGAAATTGGACAGCACAAATGCCGGATAAAGTCCCGAGAAGAGTGTGCCCATCAGAACAAGGCCGGCCAAAAAGAGCAAAAACCAGGGCTCCAGGACAATGAGATAATTCCAATAATCACCCTCGGTCAATATACCTGTAAGTTGGCTGAAAGCCGGAAAAAGCAGAAGAAAGGCAGCTACCGAAATGAGTACCGCAACCAGGTTGACCAGAAAGGACTCAAACAAAAACTGACGAACCAGTTGCGCCGGCCTGGCACCAAGCACCTTTCTGACACCCACCTCATTGGCTCTCTCCACCGAACGAGCTGTGGCAAGATTGATATAATTAATATAAGCCAGGAGTAGTACAAACAGAGCGATCATGGAGAGGAACGTAACGGCCCTTCCATTTCCATTGTACTCGGGTTCATTGTTGAGATCAGAGTGCAGGTGGATATCCGTGATGGGCTGCACATGCATAATCTCCTGACGGTTCTGAGCGGCCAGGTCAGGCATATATTGATCCACAACACCAGGCAAGCTGGTTTCAAGATCCAGAGGATCACTACCCGGCTGCAGCTGGACATAGGTGTACATATCCTTTCGATCCCAGCTCTGATCATATCTCTCCCGGGCTCTATCCGAACCATTATACCTTGAGAACAGCGTACTGTAGGAGATCAAGACATCAAACTTGAGATGCGAATTTTCGGGTACCTGCACCACAGCCGTGACCTCACAAAGTTCATTATTGAAGTCGTCATCCTGCATGCGCAATTGCATGCCAATTGGATTTTCATTGCCAAAGTACTTTTGAGCATATTCTTCCGAAATCACCATTTTAAAAGGCTCGGCAAGAGCATCATAACCTCCGGCAATCAGGGGGTACGAAAACATGTTGAGAAAATCCTCACTGGCATACAGTAATTTGCGATGTTTGAAGGTGATCTTGTCAGGTGTATCCTCACGAGTGACAGCAATATTGTTCTTGGCGCCCAGGTTGTACAAGCGCGTGTACCTGACAACCTCAGGAAAATCCCGCTCCAGAGCCGGACCCAGTGCAGGATAATTCTCGGCACTGGAATGCAGCAATTCACCGTTCAGATACTGATCCAGGGTAACACGGTAGAGCTCATCCCGGTGCTTATGATACTGGTCGTAACTCCATTCAATATGTGCATACTGAGCCAAAAGCAGAAAGACCGTTAGTCCCAGTGTTAGTCCTAAAATATTAAGCCCCGAAGAAGCCCTTCTTCTCCAAAGGTTTCTAACCGCTGTTCGTAAATAACTGTGCCACATACTCCTTAAGACTGATGGCAGCCCGATTTAGTTGCATGTTAAAAGGAAATTTCAGGGGTGGAAACCTTATATTCCAAATAGGAGGCTCATGGGCATTCCAGAATCCTCTATCTTGAGACGACCTAAACAATCAATACCAATGGACGATTTCCTCCCACCCTATGCCAAGCCGGATATGATCTTCGATGCTATTCCGGATGATGACAGGGTATGGGTACCCCAGGCACCCCAGATCTGGTTCAGGCCCTTATTTCTTGACACGGTAGGTGGAGCCTGGTTTAACCTGCTGAGGGTTCGCAAATCAGGTGTGCTAAGTCGTCACCGACATCCGGGGCCGGTGTATGGCTATGTCATCAAGGGCAAATGGCACTACCTGGAGCACGATTTTGAGGCGGGGCCGGGAAAGTTCCTATTTGAACCTCCTGGTGAAACTCACACCCTGGTTGTGGATAATGACGAAGAGATGATTACTATGTTTAACGTCAATGGGGCTATGATCTACCTCGACGAAGTTGGGAACACCCTGGGATTTGAGGATGTATTTAGTAAAATTAAAATGTGCATGAAACACTACGAAGACGTGGGCCTGGGTAGTCGATTTGTGGAACAGTTCATCAGATAATTGACCAAAATGTCTCATAGATTTTCGCTCCACAACCAGGTAGCTTTAGTCACCGGGGCCAGCCGGGGACTGGGCCAGGCACTTGCTGTTGGACTCGCTGAAGCCGGTGCGGATGTTGGACTGATCGACATCAATGACTGCCGAAAAACGGAATCCCTTATTCAGGACCTGGATCGCAAATCTCATTATTGGCAGTATGATTTACAGTATATCGGTCAGGAAGATGCCAGACAACTGATTGACTCGGTACAATCCTATTTTGGTCAACTCAATATCCTGGTCAACAATGCCGGTATCATCAGACGATCACCCGCCAAAAATATGTCGGAGCAAGACTGGAGTGGCGTAATTTCCCTGAACCTGAATACTATATTCTACCTCTCACAGGCAGCGGGGTCTTACTTTCTCAGCCGGGGAACAAAAGGTAAAATCATCAACCTGGCATCCATGCTTTCTTACCAGGGAGGACTTCAGGTGGCCTCATATGCTTCTGCCAAAAGTGGCGTTGCCGGTTTAACCAGGGCCTTGTCCAACGAGTGGGCGAGCCATGGAATCCATGTAAACGCCATCGCACCCGGATACTTCAAAACAGAAGTAACCAGGGGAATCCGAACCGATCCGGTGCGAAATCAAAAAATCCTGGAACGGATACCGGCTGGTGCATGGGGTGATCCGAATGATCTAAAAGGAGCCGTTGTCTTTCTCGCCTCAGATGCTTCCCAATATGTACATGGTACTGTAATGGCAGTGGATGGCGGTTGGCTGGGTCGGTAATAAGGAGCTTCCCATCTTTCCTACACATCTTTATTATGGGCACCTCTTATTAGCCAGGCTGCACCGGACAGCAAAATGGCTTATATTTAAGTGAGTAGGCATTTACCACATGGGTTGGAAAATTCTCATAGCTGTATTTTGCTTGGTAATGAACAGTCATGCACAAACTCCGGTGAAGCAGGAGACCATTGAACTGGGAAAAATCCAGACTTACTATGAGGTTTATGGCAATGGTCCACCCCTCTTCCTATTACATGGCTTTACGCAATCTTCCAAATTTTGGTTGCCAGTAGTCGACACCTTTTCTCATCGCTACTCAGTGTATGTGGTAGACCTCCTGGGACATGGTAAATCAAGTCCCTTTGTAGAGCCTCTTTCAATCAGAACCGCGGCCGAAAACCTGAATAACCTCATTGAATATCTGGATCTGAATTCGATTAAAGCCATTGGGTATAGTTATGGTGCCGAAATCCTTTGTCAACTCGCCCTCATCAACCCATCTTCACTACAAGGCATGATCATGGTTGGTTCTTGCGGTAGTTGGGAGGCAAGTGAGTTCCCTGAATTTGTCCAATATCTTTCTTATGACAATATTGATCAACTGACGTGGATGCCGGAGCAACAACTGAACGACGACAGGATCAGGAATATCCTGGCACAATTTCCGAATTATTCGGTCAGCCTGGAAGCATCAGACCTGGAGCGGATAACATGTAAAACATTTCTGATGGTTGGAGACCGCGATCCTGCAGTACCGATGGAATGTGTGGCAAGAGCCCATAAGTATATGCCCGATTCTTATCTTTGGGTAATACCCAATCTGGGACATAGTCTAATCTATGGACAGCATCATACTACTTTCGTCGAAAAAGCGAATGAATTTTTCAATGACTTGTAAAGCCGGGTGATTTTGTCAAAAAAACAAACTCAATTTATTGCCTTACTTCGAGGCATCAATGTAGGCGGACACCACAAGGTACCCATGGCCGAGCTCAGGGAATTGCTAGCCAGGCATGGGTATTCCAATATAATTACGATCCTCAACTCTGGGAATGTCATCTTCGAAGTAGAAGATCATTTTCCGGAAGATGACGAAGTATCCATCCTCCTGGAGGATCACTTTGGATTTCCGATACCTACTCATATCCGAACAGCAACAGACATTAATAAATTGGTTGCTTTGAATCCCTTTCAAAACATCCTTGAAAGCAAAAGCACCCGGTTCTACATTACCTTTTTACATCAGGATGTGAAATCCCCGGTCGGATTACCCTGGGAAAGTGATGACAAATCATACCGGATCTTGCGCGTTATTGATCAGATGGTAGTAAGTGTTCTGGATGTGTCTGTCACCAGGACTCCCAAAGCGATGGATTCCCTGGAAAAGTTTTTTGGAAAGAACCTCACCACCCGAAACTGGAATACGATCATGAGGATCTACAAGAAACTAAATGGTTAATATATTTTCCGGGACATCATAGATCATACAAGACATCTGGATCCGAACTTATATTGGCAACTTCAAACCTTATCCAGCCAAGATGCATCTTTCAGGAAGATGATCTTTGGCTGGTAAAGTGGACAAAAATGTACTCTGAACTACTTACTAATCTAAAACTGCCATATGGGTACACTTGCTGATTTGTCCTCAAAAAATATTGGTTTGGTAATCCTACAGAACACCGTCACAAGTGATGCCGATATTGACCCAATATAATAAATTATGCAATCGATTGTATTTGTTAGATTATGGTTTTTCGTCGGACATAATTTATACCCTCTAATTTCCTTCCATTCTTCCTATGTCCCAGTGAACACGTAACTTTTCGTAATATGCTTAAACCACAACAGTGGGTAACTGAAACCCCGATTCATATCTAACTGTATACCTGTATCTTATGATGATTACTGCGCTAAAGAAGTACTACGGCAAGGAGGCAAATTTTAAAGAAAAAGCAGGTCAGAAAATTAGATTCCAGGATGAATCAACATCCTTCATCAGAATCAACAGCAAAGTAAGAACCGTTCCTATGTAAGACACTGGAGAACAATAATGACTAAAATTGCAAAATATTAACAATCGGTTGCATACTAATTATCAACGAGTTAAACACCATAGTGCTTTTATAAAGTAAGATTGTATATTTATTGCTTGAGAGTCATTTTCAACCAATTTTAAATGGACCTGGGGACCAATGGAAGAGAACAAGAAGGATGTCACTATTTATGATATTGCCGAGGAGTTAAACATATCTCCTTCAACCGTTTCAAGAGCACTTAACGATCACAGTAGTATTGGAAGTAAAACAAAAAAAGCCGTTAAAAAGCTGGCTGAGAAGTGGGGTTACAGGCCAAACTCTTTTGCAGCATCGCTACGTACCAAAAGATCCAATACATTTGGCATCATTGTCTCGTGGATCAACAGGCCATTCATTTCCTCTCTGATTTCCGGTATTGAAAATACAGCCAGGGAAGCAGGGTTCCACACCATCATTACCCAGACACAAGATTATACGGAGTCGGAAATCACCAATGTTAAAACTCTTTATGACAACCGAATCTCGGCATTAATTGTGTCATTGGCTATGGAAACCACGGATTACAGTCATTTTGACTCTATCCGAAATAGTGGCATCCCCATCGTTTTTGTAGATCGTATTCCACCAACTCTCGGGATCCACAAAGTACAGATCAACAACTTCAGTGCGGCGTTTGAAGCCACCGAGCACCTGATTGAACAGGGTTGTAAAAGGATCATGTATTTTGGCGGTGCCAGGCATCAGAGCATATATGAAGACCGCAGGCTGGGTTACGTAGCGGCCTTGAAAAAACACGACCTTGAACTCGATAAATCCTTAATGGTGCAAGGCAATACCCTGGATGCAGAAGAAGGATACCGGATTGCCAGTGAGGTATTGAGCAGGGATAGCATCCCGGATGGCATTTTCTGTGCCAATGATACCGCTGCAGTTAGTGCCATACAATGTGCCAAGAGTATGGGTATTTTGATTCCGGATCAACTAAAAATCATCGGCTTTAATGATGACCCCATTTGCACTATCATAGACCCTCCTCTATCGTCCGTTCATCATCCCGCTGTCGAAATGGGTGAAGCCGCGGTGAGGAAAGCTCTGGCCATGTTGGAGAATGAAATTGATCCGGAAGCAGGTAGTACCGTGACCCTGGATACTCATATAGTGGTACGAAAATCTACTCAGTCTGAGAAGACACTTGAGTCTGATGTATCCATCGCAGACCAAAGCATGGGATGATATTCGGTTCGGCCCGAAGCTTTTTGATTCATGACTTCTCAGGTATGTCGGTGCAAATCTACCTATCTTGGAATCAAGTTCACAGAAATGAACAGGAGAAAAATCATCCTCAAAAATGACTACTGCCTTATCTTTCTATCCATCCTAGGATTAATGGGATTACAAGCTCAACCAATCGAAGTAACTCCCGAAAATCCAGATGTAAATGTCAGTCACTATCGATATCCTGTTTTTCAGGAGAGCTTCATAACTCTTGACAACCAGCATACTGTAGAGGCCCAATTGAATTACAATTTGCTCACCCGGGAGGTTCTGGTCGACCTCGGTAGTACTAAAGTACCCTATCAAACCGAGGGTGTGCACCGAATACAAATAGATACCCTGAGCTATTTACCCCATGAAGACAATTACTACGAGATACTGCACTCGGATTCTATATCATTATTGGTCTTGAGAAGTGCGAAAATGGACAGGTTAAACCAGGACACTGGTCTTGGACGAACTACCAATCAAAATGCCAGGGATATGCCACCCTTGATCAAAGACAAAAGCGACAACTACCAACTTCATTTTATAGGAAGTTACGGCCTTAAAATTGATCATCAATACTTCTTATATGTGTCCAACCAACTTCACGAACTAAAAAAAGTGAAGGATCTGGAAAACTATTACCCTTCTCAATTTGCCGAAATCAAGGGGTATGTCAAAAAAAATAAATTGAAAATCAACAGAGAAGCTGATCTGATTCAGATTGTACACTTCCTGAATACGAGTAATTGATCTCTGT
>JAUILF010000495.1 GCA_030433135.1 Bacteroidia bacterium
TCTGTCGACAATTCACCCACCTGAAATTTCTCTCCATTGTAGGTGTATTCATAAGCTACACCCAGCACGTCATCCGGTTGTAGGTTGGTATTGATCGAAACAAATCCCAGGTCATAATTGACTGTATACTCAGACGGTCGCAGCTTCCTGGCTCTCACCGATTCAAAATCTCTTGAATTCACCATACGGTAAGGAGAAGATTGCAAGGTGGATACAGCAGTCACACCATCCCTGACCATTGGATCAGCGGACAGGATTTCGTACATGGGGTTTGATTCAAAATCCGGTATCTCCCTTTGACCTGATATGTCGGGATTCTGAATGACACCTGTGGGTTGAAAAATCGGATTGTCAGTAGTCATCCGCTCCGACTCTCCCAGGTCAGCCAGGGCTACAATATTTCTGATGTTTTGGGTTTCCCTCCGATCGTTGGTGATCCAGATCTCTATATTGGTCAGTTTGAACAAACTCTGGATTTGTGGCAAATTAGACAGACCAGGTTCAAAAATATCACGGTTAAAGTGAGAGAGGAAGAAGTGCCTGTTTTCATCATAATCCAATACATCAACCAGAAACTCCTGGATCTGAGCTCCTTTTTGAATTTGAATGTCTTTCTGTTCCGAGTTTTGTTGAGAGACAATGGTCGTTAATCTCAAGCGCCCAAACTGGAGATCTGTTTTCAATCCAAACAGACTCTGACTGCCTTGAATCAATGATCCCTTTAATGGCAGGCTGACGTTGCCTGCTTCAATGTTCTTCAGTATTTCATCTTCACTAAAAGCCTCACTATCGTACTGTAGCTTTAACTGGCGGTCAAAATCAAAGGTTGCCTGTGTATTGTAATTGGTGTTGAGCTTTAGTTTTTCTCCAATAGAACCGTCCAGATTCATCCTGATATTCATATCGAAGTCAAATCCCCCGTTTCGCTGTTGTCTCTCAATCAATACGGGATTTTGGACATTCTGATAATCATAGCCAAAAGTCAGATCAATATTCCCCTTGGGATTAAGATCGATTTCAGTTCCACCAAATAGCCGGTCAATGAGACTGTTACTTATGTCCAGCTTCTTTATCGGGTCTACATCCGCACCAACTTCTCCACCGGCAGAGTTGATGCCTGCCAGTCTCTGAAAGTATTGACGTTCCTGCTCCTTTGCCTTGTAATCCACATATTCGTCAAAGGACATGAAAGTAGGCTGCCGGAAAAAATCATCACCAATTCTTTCAGTGATGTAGTAATCATTGGATTCGGGATTGTATTCAATGTTTTGATCTACTATATCGGGATCACGCAGATCAAAGGGATTGTAAGGTTTTTCCAGAAAGGAATTGTGACGGTCCTCAATTGGAGGAATAGAATCTAGAACGGTCACACTCTGAGAAAAGGGGTCAGCGAGATTGCCATGAAAGCCGTCATTGGCTTTCAAATCTATTAACAATAAAAAGCACACCAGTGCCATAAAGACAGTTCCGCTTCTCATCATGTCAATAGAGTACGTGGTTCGTGCATGAATGTTGTGCAAATATGAACTTTCAACGTAATATTCTCTTTTTTCTTTTCTATGATGGATTCTGATTTAGAGCCACCACTGGTTTTCAGGATGATAATCTTTTCAATGCTGACTTAATGAGGCTTTCCAACCCATCGATTTGAGGGTCGGATTTGTACACATCAGATAAGGCTTTGGCAATCCGGTTGCGTTGGAATCCCAAACCTGATAATGCACTAAACGCTTCCTGTTGGAGAGTATTGCTTACTGCAGGGACAGAAATGTCGGATGGTACAGAACCCTCATCGCGATCAATCTTATTCTTTAAATCGAGAATGATTTGTTTGGCAGTCTTGGAGCCGATCCCTTTTACCTGCTTGAAGACCATTTCATTTTCTGTTGCAATGGCTTGTTTGATGTCTCCCGGAGTGACCGATGACAATAGGATACGGGCTGTATTTGGACCAATGCCACTAACAGACAACAAGTGAATAAAGAGGCTTCTCTCTTCTGACTCATAAAACCCAAAAAGGGTTTGTGCATCTTCTTTGACATGCAGATAGGTGAGGAGCTTCGCATGTTCTTCTTTCTCAATCTTCGAATACGTATATAAACTGATGTTTACATGATAGCCAACACCCCCACATTCAACATAGAGAAACGTGGGGCTCTTATGAGTTATCGGACCCTTTACATATCCTATCATACAGATCGAATTAAATCACCAACGAAACAGAAGCAAATTCTATACCAATTAAAAATTCTAATAATCTTTAATTATCTGATTACAAACATCATGTGTATTACGGTTGTTCCTAATGTCAATAACAGAAGGGGGCAAAAATAACAATATGGTGATGGAATTCCTATATGTGAAGGTGAATAGGGGCTTTGATTGTTTAAGGGATATTTATCTTCGCTTTTTTAATCACTAGAAAACTAACTTGATGAATATTCTGATTCTGGGGAGTGGCGGAAGAGAGCATGCATTGGCCTGGAAGATGAGGCAAAGCCCTTTAACCGGGGAATTGTATGTGGCTCCTGGTAATGCCGGAACATCGCAGGTGGCGACCAACCTTGAGCTGGATCCAATGGACTTTGCCTCGGTTGCTTCAAGTATTAGAGCTAAGAACATAGAGTTGGTTGTAGTCGGACCAGAGGTGCCCCTCGTGGCCGGGATCATTGAATATCTGAATGAGCATGTACCTGGAGTGAAGACGATAGGACCAGAGGCTTCCGGGGCCCGTCTCGAGGGATCCAAGTCTTTTTCAAAATCCTTCATGCAGAGGCATAATATTCCCACTGCCGGTTACCAGGAGTTTACTCACGAGGGTCTTGTTAGCGGTGAGGAATACTTGAGGCAGCATGCCTTGCCGATTGTTTTAAAGGCTGACGGTCTGGCTGCAGGTAAGGGTGTCGTGATTTGTGCCGATCGTGCTCAAGCAGTCACTGAGTTCAGGGCGATGCTGGACGGAAAATTTGGAGATGCCGGGAGCAAAGTGGTAGTTGAGGAATTTCTGGAGGGCCTGGAGTTTTCTGTGTTTGTGCTAACCGATGGCAGCGATTACAAGATTCTTCCCATTGCCAAGGACTACAAACGAATTGGGGAAGGAGACACGGGATTGAATACAGGAGGGATGGGTTCCGTCTCGCCGGTATCGTTTGTAGATGATGTTCTGATGAAAAAAGTGGAAGATCGCATCATCAAGCCTACGATTGCCGGGATTGAAGCCGAAAACCTTAAGTATCGGGGTTTTATCTTTTTCGGACTGATCAATGTAAAGGGTGACCCTTATGTAATTGAATACAATTGCCGGATGGGTGATCCTGAGACACAATCCGTGATGCCCCGGCTCAAAAGTGATCTGGTCGAACTATGTCTGGCTACCTGCGATGGTACCCTTGCCGGACAAACGATCAGCAAGGAGGAAAGAGCGGTGGCTTCAGTCGTTCTGGTTTCGGGTGGATACCCCGGAGCATACGAAAAAGGGAAGGTAATATCTGGCCTTGGTAAGGAGATGGAAAG
>JAUILF010000496.1 GCA_030433135.1 Bacteroidia bacterium
CCGGTTTTCTCGACCAAATCACGGAATCGGGATTTATCCAGGTAATGAGGGTCCTTGCAGTACAGAGTAGCGTATTCCATCAGGTCATAGGTCCAGGCATTATAGACCAATTCGCTACATTCCTGTCCATCTTCACACCACCATTGCAACTGTTTTGCATAATGAGCTTCAACAGGATCACAGTCTTTTTCATCCTCCAAAACCAAACACCACAAGGTGTCGTGTCCGTCTGTCCAAATGGGCTCTACAGCAGAGCTATAATCTTCCGGTCCTCCGGGAAGGCAACGAACACTATCCACTACATTTGAACAGAGATCAACACATCCTTCCCTCCAGTCAGTCCTCCTGGCCAGGGTCATATTGATCTCGCAGTTGTCCCAACTTCCCTCGTCAAAACTGGTTGCCTCAACCCATACCTTCTTGTCTCCCAAATTAACGGTTACACCCTTGTCTGCCACGGCAATGGGCTTGGTAAGATCCTTGACCTGCAGATAACAAAATTCGTAACCCACGTTATGACAACTGTCATACACTTCATACATCACAGTGTATGGATCCTCCCTGTACGGCAGGGAAAATGACTGATGAGACACATAGCATTCATCGGTTTCATCATATTCCATCAGAGTGGTTCCGATTCCTTCAATAGAAGCCTTTACATATTTAATTCCACTCCAATCATCCTTGACAATCAGAGGTGGCACATAAGTATGGGCCGAACAATCATGAGTGGTGGTACTTATCAGGTTTTCTCCACTGAACTGGATCTTTGCATCCGAGTTACTGATCCACAGGCCAAAAAATGTGACAACGTCTCCCTCTTCAGCCCGAATGGTAGTACTTCCCCAACTGTCCTCCAGTAACAGGGAAATATTCAGATTGCAAAGTTCTTCGTCAATCTCCAGTTCGGCCATAATTTCATCTAAAAACTGTTGATAATCATCAAATTCGTCCAGAAGCGGCTCTTCAATACCTTCCACCAGTTTGTAAAAGGTTCCGTTGATTCCATATCCTATTAACCCAATGGCGCCAGGAACGCCGATCAGACCATTATTTTCATCAAATTCTCCCAGGAGGAAATCCCAGTTGAAGGTAAACTCGGCATCTCTTTCTAACTCCACAAAAGCAGTATTCAATCCAAGAAAGACTTCGGGATCCGGAACAATTTGTTCTGAGGCAAAGCACATGCTGTAGGGAGCCTTACTGGTATCCAGCATCGAAAGCTCCTCGGGAATGATCACATCCTGAAAGTTTGGCAAAATAGCTCCCAGTCCACCCAGGAAGTCCGGATCGTGGAGAAACTCAAAATCACGCAAAGTATTAAACGTGAAATCGTCCAATTGAAATGGATCACCAAAGAATGGATTACCCTTGCAAATGGCTTCGGGAGCAAGTGTATCGAGATCTGTCAGCCAGAACTCACAACGGTAGTACCCTTCTGCAATTTCCTCAAAAGCATTATCCGTGGCTGTTTCAACACATGCAGTCTGTATGGTACCCAGGCAGCTCTGCTTGACATCGAGTGAATACTTGACCTGGTTGTCACAACTATTTCCTCCGAAATCATGCTTATCAACATGAATAGCCAGTCCACATTTATTTTCTTCAAACAAGGGGTTCTCGACCCACATCTCCATTTCCTCATCGTACACCAGGAAATACAGAGTATCACAAGGCACTCCATCGCCATCCTGGTCCATCCCAAAGAGAGCCGGATCACAGCGTTCCGGGATCAACATATAAGGACCACCAAAGCCCTCACCACAATAGGTAGTATCTACTTGTGCGCAATAGGTGTTGACGCTTGTGAGCAGACTTACCGGTGGAAGATTAAAAACGGTAATGGTATCAAATCCGGAAACCCTGTTTCCATTTTTATCAAAGGCCTCATATTCCCTGTAAATGACTTTTGCAGTGTCGTTGACCGCATCACCAGCAACACCAGTACATTCATAATCGACGATCCAGTCTGCTGCATAAGTGGCAGGAATACTGTCACTGCAGGCATAACCTGCCCTGGGAGGTTCATCATCAATATGTCCTCCATTTACCAGGGGATCAAAGCAGTATACGTCCTTGGACCGTCCCCAAATGGGTGAAGAGGTCTCATTCTTAAAAGTCAATTCAGACCAACAAGATCCCTGCCCATCAATTTCAATACTGACTTTCAGCTTTTCACGAAGGTAAGCACAGGCATTAAAGGTAATTGGATCATCAAAATCTACCTCTGCCGGTCCATAGACAATCCCACCGTATGAGCGGGTAATCGTTATCGTTGCCAATGACATACCAATATTGGGAGCAAATTGCTCCAGCGTGAGGTTGACATCACCATCAGCATTAAGCGATGCATTGATATCGTGACAATTTGGTTGGGCTGGAAGGTTGCTGAGAAACACCAGGCACAGGAAAAGAACTCCGGTGCACCTGACGAGGTAACTGTGGTTCATAAGTTCGGTTACTTAAATAATCAATCGGTTTCTGCCCGGGAATATTCACCAATGAATTTTTCCGGTTAAACATATCACTAGCAAAAATAATACCAGAGATGAAGTTGGTTGACTCTCAGCTCTGTTTCAGATGTCAAAAATCAGGAACCCTACAGCAAAAAGGGGTCAGGTTTTAGTGATTGCCTATATACCCGGTAGCCAGGAATCCCGAGTGAACGTCAAAAATCCACTTTACTTATTCCTTTTTTCTCAATATTAATAGAAACCTGGCACCCTCATGTAATCTCTAGTACTTTAGCTATCTACAACTATAATATTATCTTCCGAATCTTTTTATTTGAAAAAACCCTTTGATGACTCGCCATATGATCCGGAGCCGGAATCATTACCTGACACTGATACTTTTGGTATTCCTGCTTATCTCTTGTCAATCCAATACATCCGGAGATGATGAAGAAAAAGCAAATCAGGAAGATCATTATGTCGGAGGGGAATTACCTGTTCAACATGGCATGGAGTTATTTAACCGTCATTGCGCCAGTTGCCATGCTTTTTCTGAAAACGGGATAGGACCCAACCTTTCGGGAGTTACATCCGAAGTAAGTAAGGAGTGGTTGATCGCCTTTATCCATAATCCACCGGAGATGATTGAAAGTGGTGATGAACGCTCCGTGAAATTGTTCGAAAAGTACAAGCAGTACATGCCACCATTTCCCACCATTGAGGGAAAGGACATGGAAGACTTACTTGGGTTCATTCACAAATTTTCTGAAGGGGAAAGGAGAAGCAGGAATAATCGTCCTGGAGGCCTTATTAATCCGGAAGTAAAAAAACTGGATACATCTGACCTAACGTTGGTACTCGAAGAGATCATGATCATACCTCCAAGCTCAGAGGCATCTCCCATCACCCGTATCAATAAGATGGCACCGGGTCCGGACGGTCGATTGTTCATTCATGACTTACGCGGTCAGTTTTATGAAATTCAGGATGATCGATCCCTGACAACCTATCTTGATCTTGCAAAAGAATTACCCCATTTTATCGATAACCCGG
>JAUILF010000087.1 GCA_030433135.1 Bacteroidia bacterium
TGTCCTTTCTTACTTTCTGGGGGATGAATCTGCACTGGTGATGTTGATTTCGGAAGACACTGTTTGCCTTTATGATCTTGATTTCGAAAATGTTTCAGGGGCACTTGAGGCCTATTCGCAAAGTCTGAAGGACAAAATGTCACGTGATTATGAGGTGGTTGCCCACAGCCTTTATCAATGCATTATCCAACCAGTGGAGATTTCCTTACCATATCGGGTGATGATTATTCCGGATGGACTACTCCATTCCGTTGCTTTTGATGCGTTGGCATACCAGGAGGCATCGTCGACGACCGGTAGAAAACCATTTCTGATAGACAGACATTGCTTCTCGTACAATTACTCATTTGCTCATTTCAATGCCCTTCAGACTAACGGTATCGCAGACGAACAGTCCCAATTATTGGCATTTGCACCATTATTTGGAGATACAGAAAATGATTATGCTAGTGCAAGGGATTCACTGGCCAACACTCCTTTGAAATATAATCAGGAGGAAGCTAAGGTTGTAGGTGCCATTACCGGGGGAATTGTTTGTATAGGCCCCGAAGCAACCAGGTCTACCTTTAAAAAACTATCAGGGGAAAGTGATGTATTACACCTGGCTACCCATGCCCTTGCCGACAACGAAAGTGGTGAAAACTCTTATCTGGCCTTTGCTTCAGAACAGGCCGGTAGTGACTTGCTATTGGTCAGGGACATATATACACTCGATTTGCCAGCAGAAATGGTGGTATTGTCAGCCTGTGAGACAGGGAGTGGTGAGTGGAAGAAAGGGGAGGGAGTCATTAGTCTTGCCAGGGCGTTCTTTTATGCTGGAGCCAGGAGCCTGATTCCTTCACTTTGGAATGTTAATGATAAGGCTGTCAGTGACATTATGCGGTTTTTTTACCGGGGCCTGGAACAGGGAATGGAAAAAGACGAAGCTCTTCGGAAGGCAAAACTGAGGTACCTTGAAGAAGCACGGGATCCTCAGTCCCTGTCACCGTACTATTGGGCAGGCCTGGTCGTGATGGGCAATCGTGAAACACTGAATTTTTCTGCTACCGCTTTGCCGATTGATAGGTTCTACATACCGGGTTTGCTGGTATTATGTATCCTCCTTATCACCGGCTATCTCTATTTTCGAAGCAGAAGAAAACGAGCGAGTATCCAGTAAAGGAAACGTCGATATCTACTTGATTTTGGTTAATCCAATTTTTCCAGAACGTCTTCAGCCCGACCGCGGTAAAACTGGTTTGGATCATCCCTGATGCTATGCAATTCTTCCTTGATTTGGTCCTGCGAGATACCGGCCTTCAATCCGGACAAAGCCGCAAACCAGGACGCTTGTTGAGCGATGTCCTGATTTTGCGCTGGTATGAGATTGATAAAGGAGTTCCTGGCCTGTTCAAACCTTCCCAATTGGTAGTATGCATGTGCCAGATAGTAGCGGCTATTTTCATAGGTGCCTGATCCCGGATCTATTGATTCCAGAGCCTCTACTGCATGGTGATAATCAGCATTACTGAAAAAGGACATAGCTTCCCTATAGGTTGATTCATCATTTGCACTACGTTCCAGATTGGCAGATGGTAACTCATAAAAAAGGTCAGCAATATTCTGATTGGCCGGAGGTAGCAGCCACAGGAGAGTCAGGCCAATAAAAGGGATAAGGATAGCCGCCCATTTCAACCATGCCCGATTTTTTTTGGTAGTCTGTGGGGAGACAGATGACTTTTTGAGAAGGTTTTCGGTCTGCTCTATACCCAGTCCCTCCAGGCCATTTCTAATAAACTTTTGTTGCTCATAAAGAGCCTTCAACGCCTGATCTTGATCAAGTCTCTGATAAAATGCCTTTTCCTGCTCTGGTGAAACTTTACCATCAAGGATCCTGTCAATTGCTTCTATGTCCTCTGCCTGAGCCATCAAAAAGTGATTTTAAATTCCTGTATCATCTGATGCAGTTTCTTCAGGCAATCATATTTTCGTTTACGCAGTCTGCCTTCGTTCTCATTCAGATGTTCTGCTATGGCTTCGAATCCAAAATTGCGAAAGTAAAACAGATGTAACAACTCCCTGCAAGGAGGTCCAAGATGATTCAGTACTGACTTCAACTTCTGTCCCTGCTCTTTCTTCATCAATGAAGCCTCCACCATCTCTTGCCCAGTTTCCCATACTCTGGTATCCAGATTTACAACCGTTTGACTGTATTTATCACGATATCTCCTCGTAAACAAATGTTTCCCAACTGAAAAGAGATATGTCTTGAGCGTACTTCGCATCGGAGTTGACAGTTTGCCTTTGCAAATATTGAAGTAGACTATCGAAAACGCTTCGGGATAAATATCCTGGGCATGCTGGCTATCACATGAGAATGACTTTACAATAAAAGTGGTAAAATCAGGTTGCAAAAGATGATAAACCTCCTTCAATACTTTTTCGTTTCCCCCTTTTAGAGACTCAATCAACTTGTCATCATCCGGGTAATTCGTATTCATTGATCTCCCGAAACCAGGGTTTATTACTGTGATTATTGAAATAATTCCACTAACTTATGGAATGCCATCTCTCATTTCGTGCTCTGTAAGATCGAAATGAGCGTCAAAAAGATACCATTCTTTTGATAGCATAGTAACCTCAGCGGAGGTTTGCTTATTCTGAAATCGGCAAAGTTTTTGCTGCCGTTTTCCTCAGATAATTGACTTGTATGAAACACATCTCGCCGTATGCATCCGCATGGATGCTCCTGATCTATTTTTGCACCCCCTGCTTTTCTCTTGTTCAACAACCTGACTCTCTATCTCAGCTTTCTGATTCTCTGATCGGACCACAACCTCTCCCTATTTTGGAGACCTCCATGATAGAAACAGGTGGAGATCTCACCGTGTCCTCAGGTTTTACCAATGAAGACTTCGAGCATTTTGTACTGATCCAGGCCAGTGGGTCTGAGGAGTTGCTGATTAAGACCGATGCGGAAAAGACTCTGCAGTACACCTTGTCCGATGTGGATGGAATTATCTTCAGAAAAGGACAGTTCAGGAAAGAGCAACTGGTTAAGCTTGAAAGTATGTCAGCTGGAACTTATGCCCTCTATATCTTTCGGGGGCACCGGGTGGTTAGAGCAGTTTTGGTGGAAAAACGCCTGCCCAGGGGATACTCGATGTAACCGGATAAACACAACTGGAATTTTATTGCGGTTAGCTTACAGACTTAATGACCCTGGCCCGTCAGGTTCGAATGGTGATGGGTTTGTGAAGTATTATTGGCCTTGATTAATTTCTTGTGGTAGCAACATTCGACTACTTATATGTTTGTAAGAAGCAAGAGATACCGGTGAAAACCTTACCTTGAAATCAAAATAACGTAGTGCCTTTTTGGAAATCTGACAAACCGGACCGGGGAACAGAAATCAAGAAAATAGCCTATGACCTGGGGCTATCCTATCGTACCAAAGACGATGTAGGGCTGCTTAACCTTGCGAGGGATTTTAAACTTTTCCGTATTGGGACTAGTAAAAAGATCACCAATATCATGTGGAAAGACGAACCTGATATGGATCCCAAAGTCAGGTTGTTTGATTATCGCTACACGGTATCTACCGGCAACAGCCACCAGGTTTTCAAACAATCCGTGTTTTTTATTCAGAGCAAGGAACTGGGTTTGCCTAAGTTTTACATGCAACCCGAACACTTTTTTCATAAAATCGGCGCCTGGCTGGGTTGGGATGATATAGATTTTGTCTCCCATCAACAGTTTTCCGACCAATATCACCTGAAGGGAGAGCATGAAGATATTATCAGAGATACCTTCCATCCGGATGCTTTACAGTATTTCACTTTGGAAAAAGGGTGGCATGTGGAAGGATTAAACTATTATCTGATTATCTATAGAAGCAAGAAGCTGTTGAAACCGGAGCAACTCGATATTTTTTACCGCAAAGCCATGGAGATATACGATCTGTTGAAGCAGGGCGGGTTTTCAGTTTAGGGTACCTCTATCTACTCCTGACAGTGGAAAATTTTGATGAAGAGCGAGCAAGACGAAGCTGGACGCCGTCGCCCAAAGCTTAAGCGTCGGGTCGAGGAAGGAAGATAGCCTAAGTTATCTGACTGACAATCAATGAAGTATTGCGAAGTTTTTCATCAAACCAATCCGCCTGGCAGGCGGATTATTTTACCTGGAGGGGGTTAATAGAGGTGCCCTTTAGTTATCTTTGGGTGTAAATGTTGAGATGGAAAAACACTGGCTGATATCTGAATATGAAAAGGTGTGGGATGGTTCTCCCTGGTATGGTGAAAACATCATGTCGATCCTCGGGGGAATACCCCTGGAAAAAATTACTATCAGATGCAATGGCAGTCATAACCTGGCAGAAATCATTTCCCATATGACCTCCTGGAAGCAGTATCTGATTGACAGGGTAAAGGATTTGAAACATGAAGACATGCCCGATGAGCGAAATTTTCCCCGGCTTGATGATGTATCGGTGGACCAGTGGTCTGAACTGGTGAGGCAATTAATCCGTACGCATAGTGAATTCCTGCAGTTGTTAAAGAATAACGAAGTAAACCTTTCCATGCCGGTTAACGGTAGTTCATTTAATATCGGTAATATGTTAAGTGGTGGTCTGCGACATGATATTTACCATGCTGGTCAACTGAGATTTTTGTCAAAGCACCTTACTTCGACCAATGAGACTCATTAGTCTTGCTTTTCTGATCACCAGCCTGGTAGCCTGTAGCCGGATCGAAATAGTTATTGCTGACTTTGAGGGTCCTGTTTTCACTACCCAATCCTGCCTGGAAGACCACAGCTGGAAATACGATACTGCCAGCCGGGTGTATTCCTACAAACAGTCTGGTTGGAAACCTTCCTTTCTTTACAAAAAAGCGAAAGCAGATTTCTTATTGGAAGCCATGTTGCGTTTGCCGGTCCATGGTGGAGGGTTGCGGCTGGAGAATGATAGTACTTTGGCTAGTCTGATGATTTATGATAGTCTCCTTCGATGGTCAGCTTTGGGTACGGAGGATCAGCAAATCATTGATCGTGATGCATTTCCCCTGGAATTGTCCATCAGGGCCGATGAGCATGCATTAACCCTGATAATGAGGCCATACGGTAGGGAGTCTACAGAGATTGGCACGATACCCGCCAGTCTGGATAGCATAAGAGCAGGTCTGTATGTAGAAGGTTTTGGGGGTTTTCACTTTGAAAATGTACGGATTACCGAAGGGCAAAGTGCTTCGAAAGGAAGGGAGAAAGTAGTACTAGAAGTACTTAATATTAAACAGGCCACCAGGGAGGTGATTGTGAGTTCGGAACGGGATATCAAGGCTGTCTGCTGGGAGCCGGATAGTAATACCATCAGTTTTATCAGTGAGGGTCATTTGGAAAATATTGATTTGCAGACGGGAGTTATGAGAAGGGTTTCGGTTTATGGACTTGATTCTATCACCACTGCTGGGTATAACGCCGAGAAAGAGCAATGGGCAATTACCGGTGTAGATGGCATTCATACCCGGGTCTATCTTCTTCCTCTTGAAGGAGGGAGACCACAGTTGAAAACCGTATTTGCCCCTTCCGTTTTCGATGATTGGAGTAACAATGGTGAATGGTTGGTTTATTCTGCGACGCGTAAAAATACGGCTCAGGATATTTACCGGTTGACGCGAAAGTATGGGAGAGAGGAGAGGTTAACCGCTCATGACAGTCTGGATGGCGGTGCGGCATTTGGTATGAACGAGGGTGAGGTGTTTTTTCATTCAAATCGCCATGGCATGATGCAAGTCTACCGGTGGAGTGACGGGTCGGATATAACCTCGCTCGTTTCCAAAGGTCAGTGGCATGATTGGTATCCACAGCCTTCACCGGATGGAAAGTATCTGCTCGTGTATTCAACAAAGGATAAATTAGCAGGGACAAACAACGAGATAACTTTAAGATTATATGATCTTAGTATGCCAGAGAATGATCCCCTGGTACTGGATACATATCGGGGTATTGTCGGTGATCCTGTGATCAATCCCTGGTCTCCATCAGGGGACCAAATCGTTTTTGTAAGCACATTTCCAAGATCATGAAAAAAATACTGTTAGGGTTTTTATTGTTTCTCGTTCTGGTTCTGGCTTTTTACAGTTGGTGGCGCCTGAAGGACAGGCATCCCGGATATTGGATAGATCAGACGACGGTTCAGACAGAGGCAGGTTCTTTCTCAGCGGGTTTCGCAACGGCCTCCATTAATCCAACTTACTTTGAACCCTGGAACGACGCCAATGATGATGCAAGATACAGGGAGGAGGATGGTGATAGCTTCAAGGATCTCAATGACAATGGAGTGTTTGATGCCATCTGGATTGCGGGTTTCCACAACCGTCGCCCTGCCATGGGTATTCATGATACGCTTTCGGCAAGGGCCATGGTCCTCGAGCAAGGAGAGATAAAAATGGGTATTTGCGTCATTGACGCCATAGGTTTTGGCAGTGATGATATTATTGATATCAGAAATGATGTACAGGATGAACTTGATCTGGACTATCTAATCATATCAAGTACGCATTCTCATGAAACTCCGGATCTCATTGGAATGTGGGGATCCAGCGAATTTAAGAGCGGGGTAAACCCCGGTTATCTACGTCATGTGAAGGAACAATGCGCCGCTGCCGTCAGGGAGGCAGAGGCCAACTCCGAACCGGCTTTTTTTCAATATGGAGAAGACGTCGAAAGTGCTATAATGCTTGTTGAAGACAGCAGGCGCCCAGTGGTTCTGGACCCGGCAGTCAGGTTGATGTATTTCACTAGTCAGATTGATGGTAAAGCGCTTGGCAGTCTGGTAGGTTGGTCCAATCACCCGGAAACACTTTGGAGCGACAATCTGTTGCTGAGTGCCGATTTTCCCCATTTTTTCAGAAAATCCGTAGAGGAAGGCCTTACCTATGCTGACTCCGTGGAGCTGAAAGGGCTCGGTGGAACCTGCATTTTTCTCAATGGTGCAATTGGAGGTTTGATGACTACATCACCCCGGATGGAGATTCCCGATATCAGTTTGGACACTGCCTACCTCGAACCCACATTTGACAAGACCAGGGCCCAGGGTCAGCACCTTGCCCGTATTGCATTGGAGTTGGCAGAGCAGAATCTTGACACGGTTACTCATGCTTCACTGAGCCTGACTGCTCGCAGTATTGAGCTGCCCATGTCCAATAAGTTATTCAGATTAGGTGCCTTCGTGGGTGTATTGGACAGGGGGATGAGCGGTTGGTTCAAAATGCGGTCCGAAATTGCTTATTGGCAGTTGGGAGAAGTGGGGTTTTTACATGTACCCGGTGAAATTTACCCTGAGCTGATCAATGGGGGGATTGAAGCTCCCCCAGGCCAGGATTTTGATCTTGCACCCGTTGAGATTCCGCCTATCAGGGAAATTTTGCCTGGTTCCCACCATTTTGTCGTGGGCCTTTCCAATGATATGATTGGTTACATCATACCCAAGAGTGAGTGGGATGTCGATCCACCTTATCTGTATCACGAGCACGATTCACCTTATGGGGAGATTAACTCTCTCGGCCCGGAAACAGCACCCCTGTTACATAAGGGTATATTGGAAATGATCGAGGATCTGGAGGTAAAGAAGTAGTGGGTCCGGCAAAATCGGGGACATATTTACCTTGAGTCATCTTTCTGTCAGGTAACATTTGATATCGTTCTTTCCTTAATTTAAATCGTTACTTCGCAGGATCCTGCGAAACCCCATCAGTTAGACCGGGATTATGTATTGGGATTTCGTCATGAGAGCCAAATAGGCAATAAAGACGGGTGCTCCAAGGACTTTTTGACTCGGAAACATGGTCACTATCATGGTGAGAATCAAAAAGTGCTTATGTGCCCGTGTTTGCAGCATATTTGGTTCGTAATAGTAATTCTAATGCATATTCCCGGTTAAATCGTGTTTATATTTGTGTTTACGTAAGATGAGTCATGTTTAGAAGAAATGGAGATTCGGAAAACAGGTTGAAGTGGAATCGCGAAACCCTGTCTCGCATTGTCCAGATCTATCAGTTTATCAAGCCTTACCGGGGTTATTTTTTAGTAGGTTTGGTTCTACTGATTATTTCCAGTCTGATCTTCATGATCTTTCCAGGTGCTGCCGGTGAGATGGCCAACGCCGCCAATGGCACCTCCGAACTACCATATTCTGTGCGTGAGTACGGCATCCTTTTCTTAATTATTCTCATTTTGCAGGGCCTTTTTTCCTATTTCCGCACCATCACTTTTGCAGTGGTGAGTGAAAAAGGTATGGCTGATGTGCGAAAAGCACTATATGCCAAACTGATTACCCAACCGGTACAGTTTTTTGAGGAAAGACGAGTGGGTGAGATAAGTAGCAGAATTACCGCGGATGTAGAAAAATTGCAAGGTGCATTTAGTATCACCTTGGCCGAGTTCCTCAGGCAGGTTGTGATTCTTATTTCAGGTATTGCTATTCTGGGTTGGCTGGCACCCCGGTTGTCATTGGTGATGTTGTTGTCTTTTCCGGTGATTGTGATCATTGCCATAGTTTTTGGCAGATATATCCGGAAATTATCACGTGAACGACAGGATATGCTGGCTTCGACCAATGTGATCGTGGAAGAAACACTGCAGTCTTTCTCCGCTGTCAAATCCTTTACCAATGAGTGGTTCGAAACAGTTCGTTATGGCAGATCAGTTGATGAGATCGTAACGATCTCATTGCGTTTTGCCCGGACCAGAGGCATCTTTTTCATCTTTATCATTACGGTATTGTTTGGTGGGATATTCTTTGTGCTGTGGCAGGGAGCCTTGTTTGTGGAGAGGGGATACATGGAAGTGGGAGATCTGTTTTCGTTTATTATTTATACAGGGTTAATTGGAGGAGCGATCGGCAGCATTGGCAATTTATATACGCAGTTAGGTGGAGCCCTGGGAGCTGCCGAGCGCATTCTTGAAATTCTCGACCGGGAACAGGAAGTGGATCTGGATCAGGACCATCGGGATCTCAAACTCAGTGGAAATATTGTGTTTGAGCAGGTTTCGTTCGAGTATCCCACCAGGGATGATGTCACTGTGTTGAAGGATGTTTCTTTCCAGGTGGCCGCCGGACAAAAAGTAGCCCTGGTTGGTGCTAGTGGTTCGGGTAAATCGACCCTGGCGAAACTGATCATGCGATTTTATGATCCGGGAAGCGGTAAGGTGCTCATCGATAATAAGGCGGTTGAGACCTATGATGTTACTGCCTTGAGGAAAAATATAGCGGTAGTCCCACAGGAAGTGATCCTGTTTGGAGGATCCATCAGGGAGAATATCCTGTACGGCAAGCATGATGCCAGTGACGAAGAGGTAGTTCAGGCTGCTGAGCAGGCAAATGCATGGGAGTTTATCAACAGATTCCCGGAGGGGTTAGATACGATTGTGGGAGACAGGGGAGTCAAATTGTCCGGTGGACAACGACAAAGAATCGCCATTGCCAGGGCCATATTGCGCAATCCGAGTATATTGATTCTCGATGAAGCCACTTCGTCACTTGATGCGGAGGCTGAAAGATTGGTACAGGGTGCATTAAATAATCTTATGAAAGGAAGGACATCGGTGATCATTGCACATAGATTATCGACCATCAGAGACGTAGACTGTATTTATGTTCTGGAGAGTGGCCGGATAGTAGAAAAAGGTACCCATAAGGAATTGTCCCTGCTTGAGAACGGAGCATATAGTAATCTGGCCCGATTGCAGTTTGAAATCTCTTGATCATGGGTCCTGAGATCATACCTTTTCAGCCCGGGTTAATACCCGCTATTTTTGTGAATGCAGGTCCGTAGAGGATTTTCGACAGGTGATTGACGGAGACCTGGAGCCAAAGTATATTTTAGGTGGTGGTAGCAATGTGCTCTTTGAAGAAGATTACGATGGTTTGATCGTACGCAACGCCATAGAGGGGATTGCGATCCTGGGTGAGGACACCACTGAGGTGTGTCTCGAAGTTGGTGCCGGCGTGATCTGGCAAAACCTGGTCGAATGGTGCCTTGATCGCGATTTTGGAGGCATTGAAAACCTCTCTCTTATTCCCGGAACTGTGGGAGCTGCTCCTATCCAGAACATTGGAGCCTATGGTGTCGAGTTTGAATCGGTGTTTGACAGCCTGGATGCTCTCAGCACCGTGGACGGGACAGAGCGATCTTTCTCGAAGGAAGAATGCGAGTTCTCCTATCGTCAAAGTATATTTAAGTCGGCATTGAAGGGTAAATACATTATCACAAAAGTGAGATTGAAACTTACCCGAAAAGATCATCCCCTGGTACTTGACTATGGCCAGGTTTCTCAAGAGCTTGACCATAAGGGTATTGTTAGCCCTTCGATTCAGGATGTGAGTCAGGTCATTTGCCAGATCAGACGGTCAAAATTGCCAGACCCTTCCGTGACTGGAAACGCAGGTTCTTTTTTTAAAAATCCGGTGGTACAGAAGGCAAAGTACTTGAGTTTACAGCAAGACTATCCTGAGATTCCCGGATATATGGTTGGTCAGGATCTGTGCAAGATTCCCGCAGCCTGGATGATCGAAAAGTGTGGCTGGAAAGGCTACAGATCAGGTGATGTGGGGGTGTATCCACGTCATGCCCTGGTATTGGTTAATTATGGTAGTGCGACCGGCTCGGAGATCAGACAGTTATCAGATTGTATCAAGAAATCTGTCCGGGAAAAGTTTGGGATTTCCATAGACCCGGAGGTGAATATTGTATGATAGGAGTGTTTTCCCACTCTCAATCAATGGCTGCTATCAAAACCCATAACGATCCGAAGTTGCAAACTTCGGATAGCGCATGAATTCAATGGGAACTACAATACCACATCGCTGTTCAATGGTTTTCTTTCAAGGCATTGGGTTCTGGGCGTTGGGTAGTTGGGTTTTCTGAATCACCTTTTGTCAACAGCTGTGGTGTCAAAAGCCGGATCATCCTCGGGCACGGTATAATCCTTACCTTTTTTACCGAATACAGAAACATTGACATATCTCTTGGGGTTGAGGCGAAAATCCTGAAGCAGCAAGCTCAAATTTTCAGTGGTTCGATGCAGATCTTCATATAGTGATTCATCTTTGGCGAGTTTCCCCAGTGTGCCCTCACCTTCATTGAGGTTCTTTAGTAGTGTCTCGAGTTCAGTGAAGGTTTGGTCAGCTTTCACCAGCGTTTCATCCATTGATTCCATCATGTCACTAGTACTTCTCAACGTTTTGTTGGCGCTGAAGATCGTTGTATCCAGCCTGGCACTTGCCAACTGACGGGTTATTTCGTTGGCATTTTTCAACATGCCGGCAATTTCGTCATTATTGGCACTTATGGTATGAGTTACAGAATCCAGGTTCTCCAATACACCTACCAATTTGGATGAAGACTGCGCAAATAATTCATTCATATGCGCCGTGGTGTAGCGAAGATTGGTTATTGAAGCATGTAGATCACGGATCATCGACCCCAATTCATTGTCCGGATCATCATCCAGAATCTTCTGATTTAAGCTGTCCACAACTCCTCCGACACCACTTTGTACTGCCAGGATATATTGATCCAGGTCTTCCATGTCCACCATGGATTCTACCAATCCAATTGACTTGCCCTCGATATAATCCCCATTCTGAAGGCAATCACTATGGCAAATGCCATTATACCTCAGATTGACAAACTTACCACCCATAAATCCGGCCGAGCGTAATTCAGCAACCGTATTGTCAGGAAGTTTGATACCCCTTTCTACGTCAAGTTCAACAATAAGAGTGCGTAGGTTTTCAGAGTTGAGATAAACGTCTTTGACTGTTCCTACCTGAAACCCGTGTATCATCACCGCATCTGCGGGTTGCAGCCCGGCAACATTTTCATACTCTACATAAAAAGTATTGGTCCTTTTCAACACATTGGTGCCCAGTACGAATTTATACCCCCAGATAAACAAGCCGATGGCAATGATCGCTAATAATCCTATTCTTATTTCTTTCGACATAAACCCGGGGGATTTCTCTGGCGACTTTAACAGCCAGTTTAAAAATTAGTTGTCAGAGTCGCCAAAGTTATAAAAAGAAACAAGGCTCCAATGTGGAATTCATCATTATAATCCCATTCTCAATGCTTCCTTCACAGTAATCGGATCATCATTGTAGTATGCTACAACGAAGCAGTCCGCAAATCCGATTTTTCTTAATTCATCCTTGCGTTTTACAGCCTGGTCATAGGAACTGAGGTCTCCTATCTGATATTTGTACATCTCACCTTCCTTCCTAATCATCACGTCTTTGACCTGATCCCATTTTCCACCACCGCGGGTAAATTTCGTTTTAGAAGCTGATAGTTGCACCACATACTCCAAGGTCTTTTCCCTGGGAACAATCTGACTTCTATTTTCTCTGTCTGAATGGTCCTGAGCTGTGGGTGTAGTTCTTTCCACATCAGCGATTTTTTGCGGTTTCTCATTCACAACTTTCTCCTCGCTGGATGGTTCAGATGTCTGAATAGCCTTTCCGTCACTCTCTTTTTGCTGGTTCCTTTGTTTGAGTTTTTCTATTTCGCGCTTTGCTCTTTCTACATAGTTGATCTTTTCTTCCTTGTCATTGCTTGCAACTATGGTACTGGTTTCCAACTTTTGTTCTTCGGTTTTGCCTGGGATGGCCTCTACTTTCTCTTCGCTGGATGTATTCGCGAGCAGGTGATCCTGTTCTTCCTTATACTGATCGAATGCATTGAAGATTGACTCAGCCATGATCGTTTTTCCTTCTTCAGAATCCAGGAACATCTCCTCTTTATTATGATTGAGGAAGCCGGCTTCAATCAATACACTGGGCATGACCGTATTCCTCAATACCAGAAATCCGGCCTGTTTTACGCCTCGGCTTACTCTTTGACCATTTTTCTCAAACTCTTGTTCTACCATATTGGCCAGCGCTATACTTTGATCCAGATAAGCATTTTGATACATGCTAAGGGTAATATGGCCCTCATCTGAATTAGGATCATAACCACCATAAAACTCTTCATAATTATCCTCGTGGACAATGACACTGTTTTCTCGCTTTGCTACATCCAGGTTGTCTTCAGCCCGGTGGAGTCCAAGGACAAAGGTTTCAGTACCCATGGCACTATTGCGCTTACCTGAGGTGTTACAGTGGATGGAGATAAACAGATCAGCCTGGTTTCGATTGGCAATGTCAGCCCTTTCATGCAGTGGGACAAATACATCGCGATCCCTAGTATAGATCACTTCTACATCGGGATGATTCTTTTTGATCAGTTGTCCCAGCCTTAAAGTGATATCCAGCGCGATATCCTTCTCATTGCTGTGTTTGCCTGAACAACCACCGTCTTTTCCACCATGACCTGCATCAAGTACCACTTTGCGAATAGGATCCCTTCCCATCGTTTGGGATTCTATCCGATCCATCTTTAATGAATTATTAAAATCAGTGGTTTCAGGCAGCGAATAGCCTACCTTAGCGGCTTCATAAAGAACATTTGCTGACTGGATTGTTCCTGAAATCGCAAAAATGAAGACCAAACATAAAACTGCTGAACAAAAGCGTTTCATAATTTTGAGTTTATATTAAGAAAAACTATCAGATGTATTTATAGCAAAAACAGAGCCAAAAATACTTGAAGTCAGCGTTTTACATAGAATTTTTATTATTAATATGTCTTCCCTTTGTGGTGATCGGCCAGATCAGACCTACTCCTGTGCCCGGTCCCGAACCAGCCACCGATACCTTGCCGGCAACTGATACGATCTCGCCCATACGTGGAATGGTAAGGTTTTCTGCAGATACGCTGGATGATTATGTTGACTATAACGCCCGTGATTCTATCCGTTTTGATAACGTAAATCGGATGATTTACTTGTATGGAGAGGCATCAATTAAATATCAGAATTACTCCATAACCGCAGATTATATACAGGTTGACCTGGATAGCAATCTGGCGGTGGCTGAGCAGCTTCCTGATAGTTTGAAGCAACTGGATGACTTCGCTGCCTTCAGGGAAGAGGCAGAGGAACCTGATGAAGAGGTTCCCATAGACACCTCATTGCTGGATTCTCTGGGATCTGGTGCATTACTGGCAGGTGCGGCTGAACCCAAAGAGCGAAACGAAGATGGTCGTCCGTATTTTGATGATGGTAACTCCCAATTTACTGCCCATAGGCTTCGGTATAATTTTAATACCAGGAAAGGTAAGGTCTATGATGTGGTAACGGAGGAGAGCAATATGTTTATACATGGCAGCGAAACCAAAATAGTGTCCGCAGCTGACTCTACCATGGATGACTACGTCTATAGTCACGACGTGATTCTCACTACCTGCAATGCTGATGATCCGCATTATGGCATACGCAGCAGGAAACAAAAGATCATCCCTGACCGGCAGGTGATAGTTGGACCCAGTAACCTGGAGCTGGCCGGTGTTCCGACGCCATTGATCCTGCCATTTGGATTTTTCCCAATCCCGAAAGGCGCTCAGAATGGGTTGATTTTTCCTAGTGATTACGAGTACTCCGAGCAATGGGGTTTTGGATTGAGAGATATTGGCTGGTACTTTCCCATTAACGACTTTGTGGATCTGGAGGTGACCGGCGATATTTATTTTAATGGAAGTTGGGGCCTGAGGGCACGATCGCGATACAACAAGCGCTACCGGTTTTCCGGTAATGTCGATATCGGCTTTTCCAACCGTATTGGAGAGATAGTGACCGCCGAAGGTGAAACGCAAAAGGATCCTCGGAAATCGTTTAGTATAAATTGGTCACATAATCAGGATCAGCGGGCCCGGCCCGGCCAGACCTTTAGTGCCAGTGTACGCATGCAAACCAGTGGGTATGAGCAATTGAACTATAATGATGAGCGCATTCTTAATAATCAGTACTCCAGTAATATCGCTTTCCGGAAAACCTTTCTGGGTACTCCATTCCGCCTTTCGGCCAATGCCAGACATTCGCAAAACACTGCCACTGGAGATATGCAGTTTACCCTGCCGGATGTTCAGGTGAGTATGAACCGTATTTTTCCATTTAAGAGAAAAGTTCCCACGGGAGATCAGCGGTGGTATGAAAAGATATCTCTTCAGTACACCGGTAAATTTCTCAATAGGATCAAAACCAAGGACAGTCTATTATTTCAACAGCCTTTGTTTGAGGATGCTGAGTACGGTGTCAACCACGATATCAATACCAGTGCTTCCTTTCAGGTATTACAATATTTTAACCTTACTCCTTCGGTGAGCTATAATGAGAGTTGGTACTTCGAAACCATACGCAAGATGTTTGATCCCACCCTGGAACTGGAAGCAGATACGGTGTATAATCCATTGGACAGCACTGAATTTGAAATCATGTATGATACCCTTTCCTATGGTGAGGTACTGTCAGATACGGTAAGTGGTTTTGAAGCGTTGCGGGAGTATGCAGCCAGCATTAGCCTTTCTACCACCATATTTGGATCGCTGGGAGTTAATCGTAACAAGGGATGGTTTCGCGGACTCCGACATGTCATAAAGCCCAATATTTCATTCAACTTCTCCCCTGATTACACCAATCCCTCACTGGGTTATGTGGATTATATCCAGGAAGATGTCAGGGACCCCGAGTTGTATCCCTATTCCATTTTTGAAGAAGCTCTTTTTGGAGCTCCCCCCCTGACAGGTAAGCGGATGGGCATTGGATACTCCTTTAACAATATCCTGGAGGCAAAATATTTTTCGAAAAAAGACAGCACGGCCAAGAAGATTAAGCTGTTCAATACACTTTCGGTTAATGGCAACTACAATTTTGTAGCGGATTCACTCAAGTGGTCTACCGTAAACCTAAGTGGGACAACCACTTTTTTCAAAGGTCTCTCCCGCATGAACTTCAGTGCTGTTTTTGATCCATATGTCAAGGATAGAAATGGCCGAAGAATCAATGAGTTTCATTATGACCGTACCAACAGGTTTTTACGATTTGACCGCGCCGCCATCAGACTCAGTACCGGGATGACGGTCGGAGAAATCGTTGATTTTCTCAAATTTGACGGATCGCTTGAAGAAGATGTGAACCAAAGGGGTAGTAGTTCACGCCGGGGACAAAGCAGGCAACAGGAAGAAGGCCTGGAGTCGGTAGTCGATCTCTTCAGGGATTTTCGTATCAGTCACGATATTGTCCTGATGTGGACAACAGATCCCGTCACCGGGGCCAAACTAGATGTAACCACCAACTCTATTAATACGCGGGGAAATATCAGACTCACTCCTAAATGGAATCTTTCAGTCGGTAATATTGGATATGATTTTAACAGCAAGCGAATCACTTACCCCTATCTTGGTTTTACCCGGGATCTACACTGCTGGGAAATGGGATTCAATTGGGCTCCCGAGAGAGGAACCTATAGTTTCTATATTCGTGTAAAACAGGGGCCTCTGAATTTTATCAAAATCCCTTACGAGAAGAACAATCAGGATACCTTCTTTTAAGGTGTGCGAAGTGCTGACACCGAAGGTCGTCAGTAAGTTTGAGTGTGAGTGTGAGTGTGGATGCTGACCTCGCAGAGCGTCAGTAGCGAAGTGCTGACACCGAATGCTGACACCGTAGGCCGTCAGTACACGTCAGTAGGTGTGCTTGAGTTCTACCGCACTCCGGTACCTCTGGCCAGCCACCAGGGATGTATCTCTACCTTGAGTACACCGGCCTTGACCGCGGGATCGCCCTCCGCCAGTTTCTGGGCATCTTCCAGAGTGGCTACCCGGTAAACGGTGGCTCCGCGAATATCTCCATCATCGCCAAAGGGTCCATTCATACAAATGAAGCCTTTTTCGTAGAGGTCACCCAGGTAGGCCAGGTGTGCCGCCTGGATTTCCTTCCTCGTATCTTCGTCCTGACTCCGCTGGTCTCCCCGCATGAGAAAGGCCAGAAAATACTGTTGCATCACAAAAGTGGTATCCTCATGCTCATAGTCAAACGTTTGAAATTGAATGGTATCCGCTTCCTGTGCATCAGCCTGGACAATGAGCATCAGCAGAATAGCTCCAGTCAATATAATGGCTTTCATCATGGATCTCTTTTGGATAGTTTGTGATTCCATTGTGCTGCTTTAATACCGGGATCCTCATTTAACAAATGAAGCAATTCATCCTCATCCCCGGTTGCATCCAGACTAATTACGAAGTATAGTTGAGATGGAGAAATCCTTTTGATTACCTGAAGGTTTTTATCGACGTAGCGATTGATAATTTCGGCCATCTCGGTCTCATCATAGAGCTCGATAATGGCTTCTTTTGTTCCGGAGGACACATTATGATCGATTTTCAACCAGCCCCTTCTGACGGCCAGTTCCTCTAAAGTATTGCGAATTAGTGTGAACACGGGTGGTTCTATACCCTGACGAGCTATTTCCATCATAGTGTCCGATTTCACAACCTTAAGACGGATCACCGGCGCATCCACAATTTTGTCACTGCTTTCGGCTGATATGGTGTCAATACCAGGCATGGAACTCAGGACCATTAGTTTTTCAAATTCCTCAGTAGTCAGGGTGTCGGTCGTCTCTGCAATGGCCGTATTTTTCTTGCCGAGGAATGCTATGGTCCCATCAGAGTAGCAAATCAGGTCAAATACAGGGCAACTACCCAGACAAGCACTTTCCTGCAACGAAATCAGCAACTTCCTTTCTTCCTTTCCTGGTAATTCCTTAGGTGTTTTGCAATGGATAATTGCCATTGTGATCAAACTTATGGCTGCAACCCTGATGAGGAATCGATAGTATATCATCTTACTAAGCACTAACGGAATTTGGGGACTAAGTGTTTACCTGGATATGTCAGCGTCTAATTCAATAAGGAATACAGGGCATTCAGGTCGGGAGAAAGGATGATTTCCGTTCTTCGGTTGATGGCCATGGCTTCCTCTGAATCATTCGGCACACGCGGGAAATACTGTCCCCGGCCCGAGGCGATTACCTGGTGAGGGTCAAGTCCGTCAGAAATGAATCTCTTGACTACCGTAGTAGCCCGGGTGACACTCAGGTCCCAATTTTCGTCTGAACTTCCATCCGGATCAGTATGACCTTCTACGTTGATTTCGATGTCGGGATGTTGCTGTAATATCTTTCCAATCCTTCTAATGGCATCTCTTCCTCTGGACCCCAGGATATTACTTCCTTCAGTAAACAAAAGGCTTTCACTGAGGCCTATATAAACTTTGCCATTATACTCACTCACATTAAAATCTTCAGATGAAAAGCTTTTCAAGGCATTGTTGATCCCATCTCTGATCGAATCCATCTGGCTTGCTTTTGCCCGTAGTTGTTTAGTCAGCTCACTTAACCTCCGTTCTCTGATCACAATATCCTGCTGTAATGCCTCCAGGTTTTCCTCCTGTGATCCCAGTTTCATCTCCAGAAACTGCTGTTCTCGTTCTTTTTGGTCGAGTGCTTGTTGTTTAACGGTCAATTGTTCAGCCAACCGGATCTTGTCTTCGGACGTACTTTCGACCAACTGCTGATTTTGTTTGAGCAGTTCATCATACTGCATACGCAGATCTTCCTGCGATGCTTGCAAATTTGTCAGCATAGCCTTTTGGGCATCAAGCTCTTTTTCAGTCAGAACCAATTGATCTGCTTTCCTTTGCAAATCCTGGATTTTCTGGTCCTGGGCCTCTACTTGTGCAGCAAGGTTGGCTTTTTCGCCCTCTAGGGTTTGTTTTTCACTGACTACCTGATCAAACTCTTTGGTGGAGACGCACGAAGAAATCAATGCTACTATGAGACCAAGAGTTATGGGAAATTTCATATCTGTTATATTGTACTGAATAAAGGTATTAAAAAGCCAAATAGGTGACTATTTTGCAGTACAATGCGGTTTACTGATCATGAAGTGTCTCAACATTCCATTTATAATCCAGTCCTGTGGCAATGAGGTCAGGCCAGGTGCCGGAAAGCCCATTGTCCTACAGCTTTTATTGGTTTTGATGTTTTTGACGGGTTGTCAGGGCGTAGATGGGGATCAGAAAAGTATTGAACTACCGCCAACCGACCTGCATGGCACCTACCAGGCTTTGATCGAAACACCACCCGGAAGCCATTATACATTTGCATACTCCCGGGAGAGCAATATGATAGATACTCTCACAGATCAACAGGGTGATCTCCTGGTCAGTACGATTCCCACCGTTGTTAATGGAGGTTTTATTCCCACATATCAGAATGATACTTTACAAAAAATACTGGTTTGGATAGCAGGACTTCGCATGGAACCAGGTACATCCCTTGGGATTATACCCCTGGGTGTAATACAGTACCGGGACTCAGGCCAAAGCAAAACAGAACTTTTGGCCATTCCTGCAAATGAAGAACTGAGAGTGGTAAACGCTACCAGTTTTGCTGAGTTCATCATAGAGGCT
>JAUILF010000497.1 GCA_030433135.1 Bacteroidia bacterium
CTTACACACATCTCAACACCTACACCTCAACTACTCAACCTGCGTAAAGCCTCGCGCGTCTGCCATTTAAACACCTAAACTGAGCAGAGCCACAGCACGTAGGACGAGATGCTGCCGTAACGGCGAATTTGCTTTCACCCGACAATACGAACAAACAAATGCTCCTACACAGTGTGGTGTTGTGGCGTTATGGTCTTTTGGTTTTATGGTTTCTTTGGACTATCGTACTCTGGGTATATGCCATTTCATGAAATAACTTGACAGCTTACATACATCTCAACACCTACACCTCAACTACTCAACCTGCGTAAAGCCTCGCGCGTCTGCCATTTAAACACCTAAACTGAGCAGAGCCACAGCGGGTAGGACGAGATACTGCCGTAACGGCGAATTTGCTTTCGCCGTTTCTTTTCCCAGAGGTCTTTGGTAAAAGACGCATAAGAGTTGCCCAAACATGTGCTTGATATAAAAACTATTTTTGCGGCCTACAACAAATCGCCAATGAGCCGACAACTTCTCGATACCGATCAAAAGGCATTGGAAATCAATCTCAATGAACGCATCTACGGTACCTTTGCCGAAATCGGAGCAGGGCAGGAGGTAGCACGTATCTTCTTCAAGGTAGGAGCAGCAGCTGGTACGATAGCCAAAACTATGTCAGCCTACGACAAGACCTTTTCGGACAAGATTTATGGCGCTGAAGAAAGTGGCAGGTATGTCTGTGAAAAGCGGTTGTACAAAATGCTGGATCACGAATATCACCTGCTTCATTCCCGGTTGCAATCCCGACGCCCGGATGATCTTTTTTTTGTCTTTGCCGACACAATTGCTGCCCTTAACTATCAGCGAACAGTTCAGGGTCACGGATGGCTGGGGCTGAGGTTTCAGATGCATAAATCCGGCGAACCCAACGACTTTGTGGTACATGTAAAGATGCTGGACAACGACACTCAGCAGCAACAATCTGCTATAGGAATATTGGGCGTGAATATGATTTATGCGGCCTATCACTATGCAGATGATCCGGACACCCTGGTGGAAAGTCTCATGGATGGCATTCGCGAACGAGTGGTTATTGATTTGATCAGGTTGACTGGTCCCGATTTCGACACTATTGACAATCGGCTCATCTGCCTGCGCATGGTGCAAAAAGGGCTCACCGATGTCACCATGTTTAGTGCGGATGGTCAACCGTTACATGCTTCCGAATTCCTGTATCGCAAATCTCTGATGGTGGTCCGCGGACATTTCCGACCACCTACACTGGTCACCCAGGATGTATTTCAGATTTCTTTCTCACAATTCAAAGCATCACCTGAGGTAAATGAAAAGGACGCCCAATTGATGGCCGAGCTCACCCTTGAATACTTATATGACAAGGATGGTATCGATGATCATGATTACCTCTCCAGGGCAGATATGCTTTGTGCATCGGGACATAAGGTTATCGTCTCGAGTTGCAGCAACCACGTATCTTTAATACAGTACCTGAGTGAGTTCAAGATCGCCAACCTGGGTCTGGTCATCGGAGTGCGAGAGCTACGTCAATTAATCGCCGATAAATTTCACGAACATCAAGATGGAATGTTACTTTCCGAATTTGGCCAATTGTTTACCAAAAACCTGACGGTATACGCTTATCCGGCCCTGGCCGATAACCTGAAAAACCTGATTACGCTAGACAACATGCCAGTTCCACAGGGTATCGAATTCCTGGTGCGATTTCTAATCGAGAACGAACTAATTGTACCTGTCGAAAAATATAACGGAGACATCTTGACCATCATCCCGCATAATGTCTATCAGATGATTCAACAGGGTGAACCGGGCTGGGAAAAATATGTACCTGAGGATTTGGGTGACATCATTAGAAAGAAAAAACTGTTTGGTACCTTCCTATGATGTCACCAATAACCATAGTGCTATTTGCGTTTGTTACGATGCTTTTTGCCTGTCAGGAACCGACAAAAACATCAGAGCAGGTTCCTTCATCGATAGCTAAGATAGATACCTTACCAGCCGTATTTGGAGACACCTTGCCCATTGATCGTTCTTCCGGATATCTCACGGGTCATTTTATGCCCGACACTTCTTCGCTGTTTACAAATGTTGATATCAGCTATGCAGACCGGGAAGGAATGTATTTGCGCAAGGATACGTATCGGGCTTTCCAAAAAATGGCAACTGCAGCCGCCAGGGATAGTGTGAAACTGGTGATCCGGTCTGCCACCAGAAATTTCGATTATCAGAAAGGTATTTGGGAACGAAAATGGAATGGTGAAACCAAACTGTCAGGAAACATTTCGGCTGATACCATTCCTGACAAAAAGCAAAGGGCACTTGCTATTCTGAGATACAGTTCTATGCCCGGCACTTCAAGGCATCACTGGGGAACGGACATCGATCTCAATGCCTTTAATAATGCTTATTTCGATGAGGGAGAAGGACTTCGGGTTTATCAGTGGCTATTGAGACATGCCGCTGACTATGGCTTCTGCCAACCTTATACTGAAAAGGGACCTCACCGGCCCTCCGGGTATGAGGAGGAGAAATGGCATTGGTCGTATCTTCCGGTCTCACATATTCTGCTGACAGAAGCTTCAAAGCGACTAAACAATTCCATGATCTCCGGGTTTAAAGGATCAGAGACGGCCGGAGATATCGATGTGGTACAAAACTATATCCTGGGTGTTGACTCCAGTTGCATTCACCCTGGCCAATTATCAAATTAAAATCATAATACATGGCACTGACTGAATCTAATATGCTCGATCTTGGAACAGAAGCACCTTTTTTCAACCTACCTGATGTACGGACAGGAAAGAACGCATCTCTGGATGACTTGGCTTCAGACTTGGCAACGGTGGTCATGTTCTGGTGTAACCATTGTCCATATGTCATCCATGTAACGGATGAAGTTCTTGACCTTGCCCGGACTTATCAGGAAAAAGGCGTTCAGTTTGTAGCCATTTCTTCTAATGATGTGGAAAATTATCCCCAGGATGGTCCCAAAAAGATGAAAGAACTCGCCGAAGAAAAGGATTATCCTTTCCCCTACCTGTATGACGAATCTCAAAATGTAGCCAAAGACTACGATGCTGCTTGCACCCCGGACTTTTACGTCTTTGACAGAGACCGAAAACTGGTCTACAGGGGACAGCTGGATGGTTCACGACCCTCAAACGGAGTTCCATTAAGTGGAGAAGACCTCAGGAAGGCACTGGATGCTGTTATCAACCGGGAGCAGGTACCCCAATTGCAAAAGCCAAGTGCCGGTTGCAATATCAAGTGGAAAGCTGGCTAAGTTGGCCTGTTGGCTTTTGGCTGGTTAGCCGGTTGGCATTTCGACAGGGCTGGTTGGTAGACACCCCTTTAGAGCCTTGTCCCGCAACATTGTTTTCGTGGAGGCCGGGGGCAGGTTAAACCGGGAGTATGCATTAGAATTACTATTACGGTTAAACAAATGAGCATTTTCGTCGTATAGAAGGAGTCG
>JAUILF010000498.1 GCA_030433135.1 Bacteroidia bacterium
GTGCTGAGTCTCTGCCTGAAAATCCGGCTGGCGGACTATAAACAAAACTCCCATCTGCAGCGATGGTGATCATTCCACCCTCTGCTGAGCTAAAAGACATTCCGGCTCCATCAATCGTCAAGGCTCCTATATCATCATCAAAGTCATTGATCAACACACCTGAACCAGCCGGAACAGAAATGCCTACATTTCCAGTTACCGCAAAAGGTCCGTCATTACTTGCCAGTGGTGATGTAAGTATCGAGGCAGGATTTAGATTAGAGTTGGGATCAGTACCATTGGGAACACTAATCATAGTGGCCTTATTGGTTCCGTCGTTCTTAAGGATTAGGATGTAGCGAACACTATCCGAAGGGTTAACCAATTCATTGCCATTGGCATCATAAAAGAGTGTGTCACGCTTAGGTGCATCTATCTGCGCTGCCAGAGGAATAGAAAAAAGAAAAACACCAAAAACAAATAGAAGCCTGAATAGAGCTAAGTGAGAACAGGAAAAGACCTTCCTGGCTATAGGTACATGTGCAGTACGAAGGTACAGGTCTCGGTTCATTAAGGTCGGTTTGCAGTATTTACCCAAAATCACTCCAATTGAGAAATACCATCTACAAGGTAACAAATATCTTGCGCTGATGACAGATATTTAGAATATTATATTTGTAAGTCTGCTTAGCTCAATTGATGACAGCCTCATATATCATGGACCTTTCTTTCTCTCCCGGACCAAGCGGTACCAAAAAAAGGTCGAGTGGTAGCATTGATGGATGTTTGACAGGATAGGTACCCTGATCATAGAATTTGTCTTCCCCTATTGTTTCGAACAACAGAGAAAAAGGTTGGACACCGCTCTTTCGAGCCTGACCCAAAATCTTGACTTCCACCAGTTTGGCATTCTGATGATAATCATCAGAGAAAGCAATCTGAAAATCAGTTCCTTCTACTTCCTTAAAAGCTTCTACTTGCATACATGCTATCTTATTCACTCAGGCAGGGGGCTTCCATTCCATTAGGAAATACACCCCCTTATCTTCGATGATTTTAAATCTCAAACGTTCATACAATCGCAAGGCCCGGTTGTTTTTTTCCACGTGAATACGTACGCAGAGATCCTTGCCAGATGCTTCTTCCATGATACCTCGCATCAACATTGTCCCAAGTCCCTTTTCCCGGGCCTGGGGAATAACGGCAATATCAATAATTCTCAACTCATCCACACGTTCATCGAGATATAACCTTCCGATCGGTCTACCATCTCTTTCAATGATCCAGAAGTGGGCGTTGGCAAATTGATCCTGGTAGAAGGTATACTGGGCTGCAAATTGCTGCTCAAGAAAAATAGCTTTCTGTTGGTCTGACCAGTTGGTCACCATATTCATTTCCTCCTCCCGGGTACTCTTATAAAGTCGGGATAGAAATTCCCTGTCCTGAACATGCTCGACTCTTAGCCTGTACTCAGGTGCAATCACCGCTGACAGATCACTTCTCATAACTCTCCCTGTTCCAAAACCCCTGCCATGAACACAAGTTCTGAAATCTCCCGAATAGAATTTTTACTTCTTCGGGTGGTACTGTCAGAGGATTTGGCCAGATATCGTGCCAAACCACCGAGTATCTTTTAGAAGCAGGCGGCTGAAAATCCAGAGCATCGGTTTCGATAATTTCCAATCGATCACCATACCGAATCAATAAATGCCTACCCACCAGTTCAATCACGTCCCGACTCTTCTCGATTACAGTGATCTTCCTCACTGAGGATTCGACCGGCCTGAGGAGAGAGTCAACAATGAGACCCAACCCCAATCCAGTGATCAATATATGTCCACCATACTCCAGTCCCTTTCTTATTGCCCACCGCTGTGACCACCACTCTTCGTATAGATCCGTCATCATCCGCTGGCCATTTACCAATAACACGGTGTATTCTCCCGGACGACGCCGTGCCCAATTATCCAGAGACTCAGGTTCAACCCCACAGGGAAGCGGCTTCACCTCAAACTTCCTCACTTCACAATCTCCTGACATACCAACAGGAATCGAGCATTTGTAATATTGATCAGGAACGTATTCTGAATGTTCAAGGTGAGATGCCACCATCAACTTCTTGAAGGATAAAGACCTACCAATGCAATAATAAAGTTCATCGTCAGAAAAGGTTGCATATTGTTGTGCGCCTGACTTCCTCCGGTGTTTGACAAACCGCGCATGGTAACCAGGTTATTGCTCGAACTAAAGTAGGTGGAACCCCGGCCTGGTCCGGTGGCGGTAATGCCATTTGGCACCACCCTGGAATTAGCCCCGTCTCCACTTCCCCTGGCGTTATGGCTGTGGTTGGGCATTTGGGCTTCAGTCAGGGTGACGGTCTCCACACCTCCCCTTTGCCCCAGCCGTCTGTCAGTAAGTCCGGGTCCTCTGCCTGGATGCATAGGTGCCCGACCCTCAAGATTAGGTAAGGCTGTAGTGGTGCGCCCATCTCCCCCATATGTAGTTCCGATCAGCGAAAAAAGCGCCGTGTTCTGTGCAATTGGCAGCAACTGTCCGTTACAAAATGCCCAGCCCCGAGGAGCAAAATTTCCGGCAAATATTCTAATTTCTGCGACAAATGGTTCTGACATATTAAATCGGTTAATGCCTTGACGGATAGATTCCCACCAGAGCAATGATAAAATGGATACACAAAAAAGGCATTAGATTCGTGTGTGACCTGGATCCTCCCGTATTTCCCACAGCATTAGTGTTCATGTTTTCCAAATCGTTTGGACTTTCCTGGTATACATCCGCGTTGAGAGTATTGGCATAGGCATTGTTCTCCGGGGTAAGATTTACAGCATCGGTATTACTGACCTCCCAATTATGATGATGCGAAGGCAATTGATTTACCGTGAGCGTAACGTTTTCAGCCCCACCCTTCGATCCCAGTCTTCGCTCACTTAATCCCGGACCATGTCCGGCGTGAATGGGAATTCTACCCCTGACATCGGGGAGGCCAAACGTCGTTCGACCATCTCCACCATAAACAGTCCCTAACAGGGAAAACAAAGCATCATTCTGGGAAACTGCGAGTAATTGACCATCGCAAAATGCCCAACCACGTGGAGCAAAATTTCCGGCAAACATCCTGATCTCACCTACAAATGGTTCCGACATAGTATTTTTTTTATCAAGTCAATTCCTGGATGGGAACAGCCCTTGCAGTGCAATGCAAAAATTCAATGCAATATAGGGCTGCATGTTCTCATGAGCCTGTCCGCCGCCCACATTGGAAATCGAAGCACTGTTAAAATTTGCATCTAATGGAGAATTACTATTACTGTATACATTTCCCACTGTGGAGGGCATCTGCGGCGAGAGATTCCCACTGGGAGTTCCCTGATTGGCAGTATCATTGGTTCCATGAAGTGTATGATTGTGCTCAGGCATTTCATTGGAGGCCAGCGTATGGGTCTCTTGCCCTGATTTCTGTCCCAGAGTGTGTGAATTACCACCATTG
>JAUILF010000499.1 GCA_030433135.1 Bacteroidia bacterium
GGGGACTGGGCAGTATGGCGAGATATGGTATAGCAAGGATGATGGAACAGCATGGCCTGGTGTTTGCCTGGGCTACGCTTACCGCTAATTTGCTCAGTAGCATCATTCTCGGAGGGCTTCTGGCATGGAGTGCCAGAGATGGACTAACCGGAAACTGGAAAGTTTTCTGGATGATTGGCTTCTGTGGCGGTTTCAGTACCTTCTCCACATTCACCGGGGAGACTTTCAACTATATTCAAGAAGGTAACTGGACCTATGCCCTACTCAACGTAGGAGTAAGCGTAGTAGTCTGTCTGCTGGGATATCTGCTTGGTTTGCGGCTGGTAATGAACTAGAAAGCTCAGCAAAGTATTAGGGATTTAACCGGGAATATTCATTAGAATTCCTATTACGAGCCAAATATGCTTCAAATACGGGCACATAAGCACTTTTTGATTCTCACTCCCGCCTTTGGCGGGACAGGCTATGATGGTGACCATGGGTAGCCCATCCGCTTTCGCGGTTCCCTCATTTCGAGCACTGTCGTACTCGACTCTGCGAGATCATTCGGTCATGAGTCAAAAAGTCCTTGGAGCACCCGTCTTTATTGCCTATTTGGCTCTCATTACGTAATCCCAATGCATAAACCCGGTTTAATGTATTGATAATCAACTGAATAGGTGCTATCTCCCTTGAGGGGTAGAATGAACTAAATCCAATGTTGACACCGAATGTCGTCAGTATAGGCTTCGTTCTGGAGAAGGAATGATCTATTGATAAGATGTAGGTCAGTTGAATTGAATAATGCCCCCTGCCCCCTCATAGGGGGACAACATTTACAAGGGGTTTAATGTGCTGATTATCAATGAAGAACAGTCTGTCCCCCTTGAGGGGGTAGAATGAACTAAATCTTTGATTTAGGCTTCATTCTGGGGGTGGAATACCACAACACCACAACACCACAACACCACAACACCACAACACCACAACACCACAACACCACAACACCACAACACCATAATACCGTTGACCCCGCTACGCTTTCTCAAGAGCAATTCCTAAGGCTACACCCTCAAGTAACTCAATCTGATCCGTTAGACCCTCAGACACCAGGTTAATTTCATTGGCCAGTACCTCTGTGCGTATATAAGTCCCAAAGTGGTCTACGGCAGGAACGATCGACTCGTGTTTTTCGAGCGAGACAATGATGCGGTCCGTTACTTCAAAGTCCCTGGACTTTCGGATGTTTTGGATGCGATTTATTAGTTCTCTGGCGGTTCCTTCTGCCAACAGGTTGTCATCCAGTGTAGTATCAAGGGCTACGGTAATGGGACCATCACTGGCTACCTGCCAACCCGGAATGTCTTCGGATCCGATGATGAAGTCTTCCAATGTCAAGGTGTAGTTAGTGTCTCCAACCACCAATTCGTAAGAACCAGATTTCTCCAAAGCAGCAATATCATCCTGCGAAAACGAACCAATCACTTTGGCTGCTTCTTTCATGTCCTTACCCAACCTTCGTCCAAGCGTTTTGAAGTTAGGTTTGATGTTCCTACTGATCAGGCCACTGGTGTCTGTGATGTACTCTATCTCCTTGACATTCACTTCTGACAAGATCAGGTCTTTAACCCCTTCCACCTGCTGTTCAAATGAACGGTCCAGTACCGGTAGCAGGATGCGTTTTAGTGGTTGACGCACCCTGATATTTTCCTTTTTCCGCAGGGACAGTACCAGGGAAGAAATTTTTTGGGCGTAGTCCATTCTTTCTTCCAGTTCCGGGTTTTGCCATGCATCTACGGGTTTGGGGAACAAACTGAGATGAACGGATTCATAGGCTAATTTCCCGGTGGCATCATTTAGGTTCCTGTACAACCAATCGGCAAAAAAGGGAGCAATGGGAGCAATCAGCTGTGAAATGGTCTGGAGACAGGTGTACAGGGTCTGGTAGGCAGCGATTTTATCGTCGGTATATTCTCCTTTCCAGAATCTCCTCCGGCATAATCGCACATACCAGTTGCTCAGGTGATCATCCACAAAATCCTGAACCAACCTGGCAGCATTGGTGGGTTCATAATTTGCATATTCTTTGTTCACATTGATAACCATGGTCTGCAGCATGGAGAGCACCCATTGGTCGATTTCGGGCCGTTTTTCCAATGGTACTTCCTCTTCTTTGTACAAAAAGCCATCGATGTTTGCGTAAAGGCTAAAGAAGGCATAAGTATTATAAAGAGTACCAAAAAATTTGCGTTGCACCTCTTCTATTCCGGCAATATCAAATCGGAGGTTGTCCCATGGCTGTGCATTGGAGATCATGTACCAGCGGGTGGCATCAGCTCCGTATCGGGCAATGGTTTCGAAGGGTTCTACGGCATTGCCCAGTCGTTTGGACATTTTTCGTCCGTCCTTATCCTGAACCAGGCCATTGGACACCACATTTTTGAATGCCACACTGTCAAACAGCATTACCGCAATAGCATGTAGGGTAAAGAACCAACCTCTGGTCTGATCTACTCCCTCAGCAATAAAGTCGGCTGGGTAATTCTTTGCAAACACTTCTTTGTTTTCAAAGGGGTAGTGCCATTGGGCATAGGGCATGGAACCGCTGTCAAACCACACATCGATCAGATCGGTTTCCCTTTTCATTGGCAATCCACTTTTGCTTGCCAGAATAACCTCATCTATGTAGGGACGGTGGATATCTTCCGGAAGTTCCTGATGTAGCCCCAGGGCTTCATTGGCCTTTTTGATCTCTGTTTCCAATTCAGCTAGCGATCCAATGCACTTTTCTTCGGCACCGTCTTCCGTTCTCCAGATTGGTAAAGGGATGCCCCAAAAGCGGGAGCGCGACAGATTCCAGTCTTGCAGGTTTTCCAGCCAGTGGCCAAACCTCTTTTCACCAGTATGGGCTGGTTTCCAATTGATGGTTTTGTTCAGCTCGATCATGCGATCCCTGGCCGCTGTTGACCTAATAAACCAGCTGTCCAGGGGATAATAAAGTACCGGCTTATCCGTACGCCAGCAATGAGGATAACTATGCTCATATTTTCTGACGTTAAAGGCTTTGTTTTCCTGCTTTAACCTGACGGTGATATCGATGTCCACGTTTACATAGTCGGGATCATCCGTATAATTCTTGACGTATCGCCCGGCAAACTCTCCTGCGTCTGCAGTGAACCTCCCCTGTCCATCGACCAGGGTCAATGAACCGATTCCATTTTGTCGGGCAACCTTCATATCATCGGCTCCAAATGAAGGGGCGATGTGCACAATGCCGGTACCATCTTCGGTGGTAACAAAATCACCGATCACCACTTTAAAGGCATCACCGTCTTCGGGTTGTGCCAGGGGCAGTAACTGGTCATAGGAAATACCTTGAAGGTCCGTCCCCTTGTATTCTCCGGTTATCTCGTATGGAATGATCTTATCCTCGGGCTGATAGGACTGATAATCCACCTGAGATTGCTCCTCACTAAACCAGCGGGAAAGGAGGTCTTTTGCCAG
>JAUILF010000500.1 GCA_030433135.1 Bacteroidia bacterium
TTTGGTTAAAAGGCATTTTCTGTCCCTGCTCATTCATTTGCCAGCCGGATCCACTCCACTCTCCTGCAAGGAAAGACAATTTTTCCATGGCTTCGGCCGCCTGAGCAGCCTGTTGACTATTGACCTGTGCATCGGCTACATACCAAATAAGACACATGATCAATAGCAAGTTCCACCTATTCATAGTCCATTGTTTTGCGCTAAGGTAGCACTTGGACAATGGTATTAATTGGAAAAAACCGTCGAATCACTAGCTCCTGTATCGAACACCTTTATGATCGATATTGGCAATGTATTTCTTAAAATCTTTGAGTGAAATCCGAGATAATTTCCTAAAATCCCGTAAGAAATGAGACTGGTCATAGTAACCCGCATCAAACACCGAAGCCTGGTACCCTCTCTTTTCAAGTTCCATCCGAATGATTGCTGCTCTAAATCTCATTACAATTGCAAACTCTTTGATCGTAAGTCCTACTTCCGTTTTAAATACTTTCTGCGCCTGGCGCTCACTGATAGGTAGGGATGTTAATAATGTGCTTATCTTGATCTGACCTTTTGATTGCATTATGATCCCAATAATCTTATGGATCGTAGGATGAAAAGTGATGCTGAGGTCTTCTTGTCTTCTGCTGAAAACGCTGTCCAAATATTCAGTGAGACTTTCCCTATCCTCAAACAGACTCCATAAATGGGTGTAGTCTATAAAGTCAAGTATGGGTGCAGGTTGCATATTAACATCCCTGAGATCTGCACCAGTCATTGAAAATATTTGAGAAACCATACCGGGTTTGAATCGGATACCAAATGCATTAAATCCCGGTGGTATTTGCGTCACATTGATATACTTTGTGGGTCCAAATAAGGCCGTAATTTGTATGGTAGCTTCACCAGCTATCTTGATAAATATCAGCGAAACTGAGGCATCGGGTGGAAAGTAATGTGTGAAGGCGGCTTGCTCATCCTCTTGATTCCTGGAGAATGACCAGTAGCATGTCAGGAGATCGGACAAGTGGTCAGGAACACTATATTCCTGGTATACCATCGACTAAGGGATTTAAGTAATAAGTCATCTGGAGGTAAACTAACAAAAAATGTCCATGACAGAAATCATGGACATATTTCAAACACATATCAAACTTTGGCACAGCGATGCCAAATCGATGTTATTTTGATACGCTAAGAAGCCTTTTCTACCGGGCAAGTTGAAATGCCGAAGACAGAATATAATGGACACGATCCGATAGCTGAAGTCAGCAAGAAGATCGCTCCCAGAATTACCAGGATCAGTCCCAGGGTACCAGAGACAGTACCACTAAAATATAAATAGCCAAAAATGGCTGCCAGGAGAATACGGATTATACGGTCTGCGGAGGCCATGTTTTTTTTCATGATCTTAGTTTTTAATAGATTCGATAATCATAGCAAAAGCATAGACAATTGCCACGCAGCTTATACAAACAAGAATGAATTTTAACCACCTTGGCAAATGACTCATTAAATGAAGGTAACCAGCTCCATTTCTTTTTTTGGTGATCGTGATCACACTGGCTACTTAATATCATCATAGTCGATGAAAAACCAGGAACTGAATACCAACACTGACGTTTCCCATGTGATCCCCTCGCAATGGCAGGAATCCGGACTTTCGACAAGTCAGGTCAGAGAATCCAGAAAAAAGTATGGTGTGAATGCACTTACAGAAGTTAAGCAATGGAGGTATTCAAAAATACTGGCCTCTGTGGTACTGGAACCCATGTTTATTCTCCTGACCATAACCTGTCTGATTTATTTCATTTTGCAGGAATATAATGAGGGCTTTATTATGGTGGCTGCTCTATTGTTTGTCTCCGGAATTTCATTCTATCAGGAAATACGATCGCACAACGCCATTGAGTCATTAAGAAAGAACACAGAGATACCTTCAAAAGCATTGCGAAATAACAGGATTGTTGAAATTCCTTCCGTAGAAATAGTTGTCGATGACCTGGTAATCGTTGAGGAGGGAAAGATGATACCTGCTGATGGAGATCTGATTTACTGTAGTGATTTCACGGTGAATGAATCAATGTTGACTGGGGAGTCATTTACTATCAGTAAGGATACAGAAAATAGCAAGAAGGTCTTTTACGGATCTATAGTGACTAGTGGAAGCGGACTAATGAAGGTGCAACATATCGGGGGTAAAACCAAACTAGGGCAACTGGGGCAGAGCGTAGAAGCGATTCAAACTGAAAAAAGTGAGCTTCAAATCCAGATCAGTTCGTTTGTGCGAAGCATGGCAATTTTTGGTGTGATTGCCTTCGCAACCGTTTGGACCATCAACTATCTACGGTCTGGTGATGTTCTGGCCAGTTTGCTCCAGGGCCTTGTGCTAGCTATGTCGGCATTGCCCGAAGAGATTCCTGTAGCTTTTTCAACTTTTTTGGCTATTGGAGCCTGGCGACTCATTAATAAGGGCATTCTGACCAGGCACCCGCACGTGGTCGAAAGCCTGGGGTCAGCGACCGTCATATGCCTGGACAAAACAGGGACTATCACTAAGAACCAAATGAAGGTTGCCAAACTATTTCACCACTCCGGTAAAGAATTTGACCCCACTGATTTCAGAAGCTCTGAGGCTGCTGAAATTATTGAAGATGCCATGTGGTCAAGTGAGGTTCTACCTTTTGATCCCATGGAGGTAGCGGTGCATGAGTCTTACACAGAATACACTCCTGATGATACCCGGGCTGAATATCGAATGGTCCATGAATATCCATTGGAGGGATCTCCCCCGATGATGACACATGTGTTTCAAAATGATGACGGGCGTCAACTGGTGAAGGCCAAGGGCGGTTGGGAGACCATCGCCAGCGTTTGTGGCCTAACCGACGAGGAATTAAACACCATTCGGGCAAAAGTAGATGAATATGGGCGACTTGGTTATCGGGTACTTGGTGTTGCTTCGACAGATTTTCAATCAATAGAGTATCCGGAGGACCAGAGAGATTATGAATGGACTTTCACAGGACTTATAGCATTTGCTGACCCACCAAAGGAGAATATTCCATCTATTTTTAATCAAATTAAAGGGGCTGGCATTCAGATAAAAATGATCACCGGAGATTATCCGGCCACAGCAGTTGCGATTGCAAGGGAAACACAGCTAACAACCAGCACAAAGATGCTGACAGGTAAACAAGTAATGCAGATGACCCCGCAGGAATTAGATCAGTCTGTCGAGGAGGTTTCCATATATGCTCGGATGTATCCGGAAGCTAAACTTAAGATCATAGAGACACTCAAGTCAAAGGGTGAAGTAGTCGCTATGACCGGAGATGGTGTCAATGACGGTCCGGCCTTGAAAGCCGCTAATATTGGTATTGCCATGGGCCAACGAGGCACTGAACTAGCCAAGAAAGCAGCTACCATCATATTGACCGAAGATGATCTGAGTCAATTGGTAGATGCTATCGCTATGGGCAGGCG
>JAUILF010000501.1 GCA_030433135.1 Bacteroidia bacterium
ATGCCACCCAAGCTGCTGAGTGACGACAAGAAGAATATCGTCATTCGCCCACTGGCTTACTGTACCGAGGCGGATCTTGCGGCCTACGCCGACTTTAAGGAATTTCCGATTATTCCCTGTGATCTCTGCGGTTCACAGGATGGCTTGCAGCGGCAGGTCATCAAATCGATGTTGCGCGAGTGGGAGCGTGAGCATCCTGGTCGCATTGAGAACATATTTGCGGCCATTGCCAATGTGTCTCCGTCGCAGCTCGCAGACCGTAACCTCTTTGATTTCCTGGATCTGGAAATAAAACGGGAGGACAAGTCCTCCCGTTCTATTTTCAGATCCAGAAAATCAAAGACATCCGCATGCCATGGTTCCAGATATACGGCGAAAGCACCTTTCCTTTTTCCTCCCCCCTGGTCTACATAGCGGGCAGTATCGTTATACACTTTTAGCATTGGAATAATACCATTGGATGATCCACCAGTACCCTTGATATAACTACCATGTGCCCGAATATTGTGAATGCTCAGTCCGATTCCCCCTGCAGACTGAGATATCTTAGCACAACGACTCAGTGTTTCGAAAATTCCCGGAATGCTGTCATCCGTCATACTAAGCAGAAAGCATGAGGACAACTGTGGCTTAGGTGTTCCGGCATTGAAGAGCGTCGGTGTAGCATGAATAAACCATTTCTCCGACATAAGGTGATACGTCTCGATCGCGGAATCAATATCTTCTCCATGAATCCCCACCGAGACACGCATGAGCATATGCTGTGGTCTTTCTACCACTTTACCGTCCATCCTGAGGAGGTAGGACCTCTCCAGGGTTTTGAAACCAAAGAAATCAAAAGAATAATCCCGGTCATAAATAATCGCTGAATCCAGTTTGTCACGATGCTTCTTGATGATCTCCATCGTGGCGTCACCGATCAATCCGGCCTTCTCACCTGTTTTCGGATCAATGTATTTATGAAGAGCCTCCATCGTGCGTGAAAAAGACTTTTTCGTTTCCTTGTGCAAATTGGATACAGCAATGCGGGCAGCCAGCAATGCATAATCCGGATGAACCGTTGCCATGGATGCTGCGGTTTCGGCGGCCAGGTTATCCAGCTCCACGGTTGTCACACCATTATAGAGCCCCTGGATCACTCTTTTTGCAATTTCAATCGAATCGACGAAATCAGAGTTGAGACCGTAGCACAATTTCTTCACCCGGGCTGTGATCTTGTCAAAGCTGACGTTCTCCTGTTTTCCGCTTCTTTTAATTACTTGCATAATATTTCAGTTTGGTTAAAGTGTCTGAGGTTAAAAATCTTCGTCCAGCTTAAAGACCTGCTTTTCCTTATCAGCCATCACCCCGGCCTTCTGATAATCCCCTACTCTTTTCTCGAAAAAGTTGGTCTTTCCCTGCAGAGAGATCATATCCATCCATGGGAAAGGATTTTCCACATTGTACTGTTTTTCACAATTCAATTGTCCCAGTAACCGGTCTGCCACGAATTCGATATACTGACACATCATAGCACTATTCATCCCGATCAGACTCACAGGTAATGCATCTGAGACAAATTCTTTTTCTATGGTTACTGCATCGGTAATGATTTTGATCACCGTCTCTTTGGGAAGTTTGTTTACCACATGATCATTGTACAACAGACAGGCAAAATCACAGTGCATTCCCTCATCTCTTGAGATCAGTTCATTGCTAAATGATAATCCTGGCATCAAACCTCTTTTCTTCAACCAGAAAATGGAACAGAAAGAACCTGAAAAGAAGATACCCTCCACAGCAGCGAAAGCAATCAGCCGTTCAGCAAAGGTTCCATCATCAATCCAACGCATAGCCCAGTCCGCTTTTTCTTTCACACAAGGCATTGTTTCAATGGCGTTCAGGCAGAACTCCTTTTCCTTATTGTCCTTGATGTATGTATCGATCAGAAGTGAATAGGTCTCAGAGTGAATGTTCTCCATCATGATCTGAAAACCATAAAAGAACTTAGCCTCGGTATATTGTACTTCTGACACAAAGTTCTCAGCCAGGTTTTCATTGACGATACCATCGCTGGCTGCAAAAAATGCCAGTACGTGTTTGATGAAGTGACGCTCGTCATCATTCAATTTCTTATCCCAGTCCGTCAGGTCCTGATTCAGATCAATTTCTTCTGCTGTCCAAAAACAAGCTTCCATTTTCTTGTACCATGCCCATATATCATTGTGCTCAATGGGGAACAACACAAATCGGCCGGGGTTATCCTGCAATATGGGTTCTACTCTTTCACTCATTTCATTGTATTTTTTGTTTGTCAAATCAAATCTCTCCATGTCAGTACACCAGACACATACTTATCCAGGGCCATGTTAGTTACACATGCACCAATTTTCTATATCAAATTTTTCCAGATACTTATCTCTTTAGGGGAGAAAGAGATGTGTATTCGTACCTACCACTCGAAAACATATCCTGAACGAGATAAAAACTGATCCGAATGGAATGCTAAATTATAAAAAGAGAAAGCGAGGCTCAGAATAGTTATTAACAACATGTTAATAATAGATCTAATCTGTTGACAATCATAATATAACAGAAAAATGTAATGTGTATGAGTAAAAATGCTATGTATTGAAAGGAAAATTCACTATAGAGAAGCCTTCTCTAAAACAATGATGAAAGCTCATTTTTTATGATTTCGGACCATGTTCAATTTACCATTGTCACAATGGAAAGTCAATTCGATATGCCTACTTCCGGTACATCCTGTTTTAAGAAATAATGAAGTGTTTGTCTTGTAGCTTATGTCTCCAACTGTCTTATGAAATAATATGTATGTTTGTGCGTCTTCATGAGCAGCTACCCACAAGAACTTTGTGAGGAATTCAGATCTTATCCGGATGTATTATGGTCCAGTATTTTCAAAAAGTAGGACACCGAATTGAGCTTCTGGAGAATCGTACTCCGGGATGCTGGATCAATATCATGCCTCCCTACAGCCCCAGCGAATTAAGTCAGATAGCCGAAGAGTTGGAAATACCCCTCGACTTTCTAACCGACTCTCTTGATATCGATGAAAGATCCCGATATGAAAGAGAAGATGAGGGTATCCTGATACTTTTGAACACACCTATCTTAAATGAAAAGGATAAGGATAATGAGGCCTACTATGTAACCGTACCTATTGGCATCATCCTGACTGCCGATTATCTGATCACCATCTCACCTGCGGAAAATCCTGTTCTGAAGATCTTCCAGGAATCCAGGGTTAAGAACTTTGATCCTGGCAAGCATGAACTATTCGTTCTGCAACTCTTTGAACAAGTGGTTTTTCGTTTTCTCGCTTGTCTTAAAAAGCTCAACCTCAAGCGGAACATTATTGAGCAGGAACTCTACAACAGCAGTAAAAGTGCGGAACTGAAACAACTTCTTCGCATTGAAAAGAGCCTGGTTTACTTCGTTAATTCTCTTAGCTCTAATGAGTT
>JAUILF010000088.1 GCA_030433135.1 Bacteroidia bacterium
GCAGAAGTAGCAATCGTAGAACAGAAATCGTGATCACCCCCAAGCTGGACCAGTTCTTCAAACTCCTGGAAGAACCCAAGCTACCGGGATAATACCTGGCTATGAGGAGATACCTTTGTCTGGTCATCCTTCTAACAGGCACTTCACCCCTGTTATTGGCCCAAGCAGAAGCACCATTGGGGATCTGGCGAACACTCAATGAAGAGAATGGCAAACCTCGTTCCCTGATCAAGGTTTACAAGGACGACGGAAAACTCTATGGGAAAGTTCACAAGCTGTTTAGAGAACCTCACGAAAACCAGGATCCACACTGTATTCACTGCAAACCGGATGATCCTCGGTACAACAAGCGTATCCTGGGTATGGTCCTCATGAAAAACCTCGAAAAAGAAGAAGATAACCGTTGGGTCAACGGAATCGTCCTGGATCCTGACAATGGCACTGAGTACAAGTGCTATCTCGAAGTCATCAGCCCCGACACCCTGAAGGTAAGAGCCTATCTGGGTGTCCCCCTGTTGGGGCGAACCAAATATCTATACCGGGAATCCGACTAGCTGTAAATTTTTTTTTACAAAACCGTGACAATTCACTATAATTGGATGGCCTAATCGATTCAGGCATCAATCTAATCACTGAACCACATTTACGTCTATGAAAGTTTTTACTGCTTTGTTTATGCTTGTGGGATTTGCCCTGGTAATTTCTGCATATACTCCTTCTTCAGAGGTTGCTCCAGCTCCTCCCAAATTCAAAATGCCCAAGTCTGTCAATAAGATTGTACAGGACAAATGCTATGGCTGCCACAACGTTGATGGCAGATCCGACAAGGCCAAAGAGGCATTGCTATGGGATGACCTCGCGAGTCTTTCTCCCGACATGGTAGTCGAAAAAATGAAATCAATTCAGCATGTTTTGGACGAAGGCAGTATGCCTCCGGCTAAAATGCTGGAACGTATGCCCGAAAAAGCCCTGAGTGATAAGGAGAGATCCAAGATGGCTAAATGGGCTGGGAAACTGACCAAAAAGATGATGTAGGATATTACGTTGTTTATCATGGTTTAACGTTGTTTATCATGGTTTAACATGGTTAGGCATGGTTTAACATGGTTAGGCATGGTTTAACATGGTTAGGCATGGTTTAACATGGTTAGGCATGGTTTAACATGGTTTGGCATGGTTTAACATGGTTTGGCATGGTTTAACGTTGTTTGGCATGGTTTAACGTTGTTTGGCATGGTTTATCATGGTTTGACACGGTTTATCATGGTTCACAGTGTTTTGTTACCTCTGCGAACTCAGCGTTCTCTGCGAGAAAAGTTCAACTTTAATTTATCGATAGTTTGATGTGGTTTGGCAATTGTCCTGGCGATCTTACCGGTCATGGGCCAGAGTATTCACATGTGTCGCCAAGCTAATTAGCTACTGGCTTTCATGGTCTCAAATTACAGTCGATAATTCATGACATCCTACTGGGATGGAAAAGCCAACATGCTAACAAGCTAATCGGCTAATTGGGATCACAGATTCTCATAAACATACCAGATCAGAATGGCCATGATGATGTTCTTACTAAAGTGAAAGAACTCTACCATCTGATTGCGCCTGGTATCCTGGTCCCAAAATCGATGCAAAATAAAAGCTGACAACAGTAAAAACAGGGTAAAGGCATAAAATCCAAACTGTTGATAATCCTCGATATGAACTAATATTGCTCCCGATATTAGTAGGGCACCACTCATTCTCACAGCAACAAAAGCATTCAGAAGTCCATTGTCTACGGCATAATTCTCCAGGGTTTTTCCGGAAAGGAAATGTAAGATGCCAAACAACCCGAAGAATACAGACAAAATCGTGACCAGCATGTCAGATGAAATCATGGGTCCAAGCTACGGCATTCCGGCGAATTAGCTCTTGGCCGATTGGCTTTCGGTCAATTGGCTATCTTTGTTGCCCCAACTCAACAACTCAACACATTTAAACCGGGTGGTCAACATTCTTCTCAGTGACCTTCTTCCAACAGTATCTTAGTGGTCTTTGTGGTTAATCACAGCCGGAGAACTGCCCGCTACGAGCCGGCAACTGAGCTTTGGGTGTTGGGCAATTGGGTTTAATTATCACCAATCAGACCCATGAACTTCCAGAAGTATCTTTGCGTCCTTTGCGTGATCACATCCTCTTAATCTTACTACTTACTGCCTACGGTAGACTGTATCTTTTTGTATCCTTCAGATTCAACCCAGTCCAATATTTCCTTCATCCTGGCCACAGCCCATGATACATCTCCCAGGATCAATCCCACTATTTTATCCAGCATCTTGGGATTCAAACTATCCAGATTTCTGGCTTGCCATTCAAATTCTCCGACATGAAATGATGACCAGTCCTTTTCGGGGAGTCCTGACCACTTAGCAAAAATACGCTTCACTACCTCCACATCCTGGCTGACCAGAAGCCCCCCACGATCCGCAGTCAATTCGGCCATTTGCTTCCAGGTGAGTAATGTGTAATTCAAACCTGCTGAAACAATAGACGTTAATCCGAGTGTAACCACGGAAAAAGCCTCCATAATTTCGGGAAGGATCATGCCAATTTCCTGGAAGAGAATATGGTTTGACTTGATATGAGCAACTTCCCTTCCAATAACAAACAGCAACTCTTCAGAAGAAAACTTATCCACCAACTCCGTGGTCAGGACAATAATGGGATCTTCCGACCCTACTGTCAGAGACATCAGGCTATCTGATCGCTGGATATACAATTCCGGAACGACCTCAACGCCCAGTACATCACATGCTTTTTTTACCAGAAATGTGAGTTGCGGATAAGTTCGATCACTGGCCAACAGACAACTACTCATGTACTGCAACCGAATGCTCTTTTCGAAACTCATTTCATGGAACTTACTCACAACTTTGCTCAAACCCTTGGTATTCTTCAATTTCTCCAGAGCCCTGGTCTCCATAGGGTGTTCATAGTCTTCCAGATTCAGTCTTGGTATCCTGGTAGGCGCCATGGTGACAATATATAAATAAGCCTCCGTCGCAGTCTAATCTCTGCCGAAATATTGCTACTTTAAGCTTACTTGATTAGCAACTACAAGATATCAGATTGAGATGAACAGAAGAAAACTGCTGAAGAATGCAGCTGCCGCCAGTTTGCTGCCATTGGTTCCCAAATCAGCAACCCCCGAAAACAAATACCGGTTTGCAGAATTAGATCCTGTTACGATCACCAAAGTAAAATCCATTGTTACCTGTCCTCACGGCATCGAGTTGATCATGGTAAAAGTTGAGACGGATCAACCGGGTCTGGTAGGTTATGGATGTGCCACTTTCAGACAGCGAGCTCATGCAGTGGTAGCGGCCATAGATGAATACCTGGATGACTTCTGCAGAGGTAAACGCGTGGAAAATATCGAAGACATGTGGCAGACTGCCTATGTCAGCTCTTACTGGCGTAACGGACCTGTTCTCAATAATGCCCTCAGTGGCCTGGATCAGGCTTTGTGGGATATCAAGGGGAAGATGGCTGGAATGCCGGTATATCAACTCTTTGGAGGAAAGTGTCGTTTTGCAGTAGATTGTTATGGACATGCCAGTGGACATACCCCTGAAGAAGTAGCTGAAGATGTACAGGGCTTCATTGACCGGGGTTTTCGACATGTACGTATTCAACTTGGTGGATATGGAGCAACCCATCTTGCAGAACAGGCAGACTTTAAGACCGCCGGCTTTGCTATGGAGGATGACAATTACATGGACCAGAATGTGTACCTCAAAATGATTCCAAAACTCTTTGAGGAGGTACGAAAGCAATGTGGTGAAGACGTGGAACTCCTGCATGATATTCATGAAAGAGTGCAACCTTTGGACGCCATCAGGATGATTCAAAAACTGGAGGATTTTCGGCCATTCTTCATAGAGGATCCGTTCTCACCCGAAAACAATCGATACTTTGAAATGCTTCGTCAGCATACCACCGTACCGATTGCTATGGGAGAGTTGTACAACAGCCCTCATGAGTGGGTGGACCCCATGGCCAAGAGATGGTTTGATTTCATCCGCATCCACATCAGCCAGATTGGAGGAATCACTCCAGCTATGAAAGTCGCGAGGTTGGGCGAGTGGTTTAATATCCGCACTGCCTGGCATGGTCCGGGTGATGTAAGCCCGATAGGACATGCTGCCAATGCCCATATTGATCTGGCAGTCTGGAACTTCGGAATCCAGGAATCTGTGAATTTCAGCGACCGGCTGCTAGAGATTTTTCCGGGAGCTCCCTATGTAGAGGATGGTTATATGCATATCAACGAAGCTCCGGGGCTGGGTGTTGATGTCAACGAAACCGAAGCTGCCAAATATCCATTACCTGACAAATTCAAATACAATTGGACCCAGGTCAGGAAAAAAGACGGAACACCTATACGGCCATAGCAGGGTGCCAGATGCTGGGTACCGGGTGCCAGGTCATTACTTTAGTGACAGATTGTCGTTCCTCGACTATCAAAACAACGAGTATGGTATTATGGTGCTATGGTTCTATGGGGTTCTATGGTATAAAGGTGTTTTAGATCTGAACTGGGAACTGAGAACTGAGAACTGATGACTGCCCCCCTTTGCGGTCTTTGCGTGGTCTCACGCCGGTATTCATGAGAACCAAGTAACCTTTGCGTGAACCGTGCCGAGCTACTGCGGGCTGTAAGAGGCATTGAACTTTGGCCCCTGCCCTCTCATGAAATAGCTTGACAGCTCAATTCTCAACAACTCAACAAAGGCACATCAGATTCCACCCCCTTACCACCTCAAGGGGGACAGTTAATTGTATATCAAAGTGTTACACCCAAAATTGAAGACATCCTATCATCATAAACATCCTACTCATCCTAATTCTGATAGCATGGAGCCGGTAGCTACTTAGCCAGTTAACTTCTAAAATCGGCATTCGTAATCCTTGTCTGCCGCCAGGCAGGCTTGTTCGGTGTTCTTTTTCCCCTAAACCTCAACACTGATGGTATCGTGGTTTGATGGTACTATGGTATTGTGGTGCCACTTAATTTTGAAATCCGAAGTCTCCTGCCTGTTCTACACGATGTTCAGCTGCTTCAATGATTGCCTGCAACATACCGGCATAGCTCATCCCATCGAAGGCCGCCATTTTCGCCATGTGACCGTCCCAGCACCATATTGGATTGGGATTAACTTCCAGAATCCTGGGAATACCGTTGATGTCCAGACGCCAGTCAAACCTGCAGTAATCCCGACAATTCAGTCTTTCGAAGAGCTTGAGACTATCACTTACCATGAGATTGGCCGTATTTTGATCGACAGTGGCCCTGATCGACTTCAAATTTTCGAAATATGGTGATCCGGTTAGCCACTTTGCTTCGTATCCACATATTCTAGGCAGGCCTTCGGGTAAATCCGAGTAATCCTCCTCAATCAGAGGCAAGATGTTGAACGAACCGGGAGTATTACCAATAACGCCCACTGAGATTTCGGCACCAGGTAAAAACTCCTCAACCAACAAAGGTTTATCGTAACCAAACTGTTTGCGGATGCGGACTATGGCCTCATCCAGCTCCTCTATATTATTGGCCACGCTTCGGGCAGTAATGCCAAAACTGCTATCACCAAAGTTTGGCTTTGCAATCACCGGAAAATTGAGATTCAGTTCATACAAATTATCATCAGGTTTGATAAACATAGCTGAAGCAACCTGAATGCCCATTTCTGCAGCAATACCCCGAACCAGTGATTTATCGTAACAGTAGGCCAGACTTTGTGGATTTGATCCGGTGTAAGGAAGATTGAGCATTTCGAGCAAGGCAGGAACATGCAGTTCTTTCAATGCTTCGTTATTGAAACCTTCATCACAAAGATTCAAAACCAAATCAGGTCTGGACCGTAATTTTTGCAAGTCCTGAATCAGAGAACCATGATCGGACAAGTATTGAAACCTGTAATCATCCAGTTCGCTCAGTGCCATTCTTAATTGTTCAATCGTATAATGATCATCTGAATCAAACTTTGCATCAGGCTTGATAACATCACGTAAATTGGGATCTCCCATGACCACTACAACATTTTTGACCTCTTTACCAACTTTCCTGGGAGTCCATTCTTTTAAGACCCTGGCGGTCAACACTATTCTGCGCTCCATCATTCCCAGGTCCTGATTGCACTGTGATGAGGGACCTATCTCAGCAGGTCTTTGAATGTGTCTGAATCCATTGACCCGTAGCATTTCCTCAAGTTCTTCATGCGTATAGAGTCGCTCGGCATAAAACTGATCAACGATCACTCCTTTCTCAGAATGCGTGACAACCTCCCTCGAAATCAGCCGGTTACCATCAGCTGCCAGCGATCTTTCCCGGCATACAAAATGTTTTTGATCGATCCATTCCCAACTGCGAGGCACGAAATGCTCTTTTAAATAGCTGCCATCTGACACATCCATGAGAAATCGCCCATTAGGCTTTAAAACCCTGAAAACCTCCCTGAGTATCTTTTCATCGTCCTGACTGGATTCAAAGTAACCAAAACTATTACCCAAAATAGTCACTACATCAAAGGTATCTGTTGGGTAAGGTAATTTGCGGACATCCCCTTCCTTAAAAGTGATGGACAAGCCTTCCTGTTTCGAAGTGGATCTGGCTCTTTGTATGAGAAAACGGGATCGGTCTATGCCATTGAGATCCATCTGTCCCTGCCTGGCCCATTCGATGAGGTGCCGTCCCTGCCCACACGCCAGGTCCAATACCTTGTCTTCTGGCTTTAACTCCAAGACATCAGAAAAAAGTAATACTTCAGCTTCCGTAATCTGGCGGTCCTCGACTACATCTGCATCTGTTTTTAAGTATGTGGCATTGAAAACTCGACGCCACCAATCGGGTTGCAGGTATTTTTCAAGATTATCGACCGGCCCAAAGCCACTACCATTGCTTTGGGCCTTTTTGGGTTTCATTCTACTAATTGTTTGCATTTCTATATGAACATCGCTTCTACATCCAATGGTGTAGAGCTTTTTTTTAAAAAAAGAAAGTAAGAACAGTGGCGGACGCATTCTAAACCTGGTTAGTGGTCCGGGGAGGCCAGGAAGACCTCAGACGAAGTGAAGCAAGATTATTTCATACTTGTCAATTGCGATCGTAACACATCCAGAAAATCCATTGAGATGCTACTTTTCATGGTCAAAATTACAAAACTTCTATGTTATTTCTCATAATCTTTTATCGGTTGCATATATACTATCATCATACATATCTATCTGTATATCTGAATATTAAGGATGTGATCTGAGGGTCTTACACCTGACCTAAGACGAGAAACAATACGGATTGGAGCTTCCTCCTTATCTATTTGGGTCTTTAGGCATTCAGGATGCTTTCTGCCAGGTCAAATCTCACTACCTGACAGCCTGACTACAATTCTAAATTTCTGACATTTGACCGGGAATAAGCGATCGTAGTTGCAGTCCAACCAAACAATTGTAGGTAGTCACAGTGCCACAAACCCGCACATACAAAACTTGGTATAGTTTATGCTGCCATTTTCCTGACCTGAATGGTCTGGACCTGAGATGATTCCCATTTAATTTGACGAGACAAGTTTCTTAATCCGTAAATGGAGTATTTATGACGTGTATTTCCCCCTATAGGTCACGTTTACTGACCCTTTTTTCCTTTTTTATTTTAGGCTCATCCGGGATTTTCGCCCAGGTCAGTTTTACTGATCAGGCAGGTGGATTTGGACCTATTGTAGGTCGAGTAGTTTCCAACCTGGGTCAACCGGTTTTACCTGGAGCACCCGAATCATCCATATTCGATAAACAAGGATGGGAATTGGGTCTCAAAAGTGAAATATACCGCACCACCTGGATGCGTGGTAACCTGATGGCTTCCTATGTCGAACTGGGAGCGAAAGAATGGCGTCCCAATGAGACTTCTTTCACAGAAGTTGATGTAAACCTCAAGGCAGTAAAAGCTGCCGTAAATCCTATTCTTTTTAAAGTAGGTAACGATTTTATTCATGGGTACGCAGGTGGCGGTGTGTACGGTACCTTCTTCTTTGATCAGGAAATCGAATCATCCATTCCTACGGAAGACTATTTTCAGGAAGACAAACTCAAGGAGATCGACTACGGCCTTGACCTGGCTGCCGGGATACATATCTGGAGTTTTGACATTGAGTTTCATGCCCAATATAGCTGGCGAGACATCGGACATCGATACGATGATACCGCAGTAAGGCAGGAGTTCTACGGACTTTCGATCGCATATCTATATGTTAATCAAAACGTAACCCGTAAAAATTGCCGCAATAAGAAGAGCCTCAAAAAGTATTGAGCGGTGTAAGAAAAATGGATTTCAAGCTTGCTTACAAGAAACCGCCTCTGGCCCTGGCCTGAGGCGGTTCTTTTATTGACTACAAATAGTGTTTGAACACTAAGACTTCCTCATGATTACATCCCCATGATACGTGTTAAACATATACTCCTGACCTCCTGTACCTACCTGCCCATACATCCAACCTCCAATCTTAATCTCTCTCCGGCCCGAGTCGGTAGTTTTGTCCTGAGGCTGCTGCAATTGCATATCCACATCAAAATCGGTGTAAATATCTCCCCGTACACTTTTCACCTTGGCATTAAATGATGTACCGGCCGGGAAGGTTATGTCTACATCTCCATGATATGTACTAAAGGCCATGGGTTTGTCACCATCAACCGATAGAAAATTGGCTGTGATGCCTCCATGATGAGTGTCAGCAACCACTGAACCACCAATATCCCTGAAAGAAATGCCTCCATGGTGGCAATCAACCTCTATCTCACCCGTTACGTTACTCACTTCCACTTCACCATTGTGATGAGTACTTATTTCAAGATTGAAACTGCTGGGCACCTGTATTACAAAGTCACTTCTGCCTGAGTGACCTCCATCAATTTCGACTACGTTATCTTCTTCGCTGATTTCCACATCCATGGCTGAATTAGCAATTCGACGCAGCCCTTCCCTGTCAGACTCCATCTCATCATCAGCATCAACATAATAGTAGCAAATACAATAGAAGGAAGAAAAATAAATAAATAGTATAGAATAACAACAATATGAATATATGAAAAGAGTATAAAAAATTTGCTCCGTTTGTCGAAAAATCCTGGTCGTTGGTTTCCTGGGCAGTCACAGATACCAGCATTGAGGTAGCGAGTAATAATATGTACAATCCCCTATTCATAATGTTGTATTTAATAGTTTCCACAGTTAATTGTTTTTTCTACCGGAGATGATAATATCTCCGTGGTAGGTTTTTAGTTTCATCTTTATCTCATTGGGCTGATTTCCAATCCTTATACCTCTACCTTTCCCGATAGAGTACTTCGTTCCCTTATTATCTTCGTTTTTCTCTACTTGCATTGGTAAGGAGGTCCAATCGAAATCGGTATAAAATGATCCGTGCCGACTTTCCAGGTTTACCTCCGCAGATAATTGCGCCTGCATCTCGAGCGCAATATCACCATGGTGAGTTGCGGCAAGCACCTGCCTGGAAGGGTTTCTATCGAAACTAATGGAGATATCTCCATGGTGCGTCCTGGCCACAACATCTGACATGGCTCCATCGATTTTAATACCATCATGATGGTTCCTGGCAACCACCTTGCCCTGCATGCCTACGACATCTAAAGGATGTTCATGATTGACTACTTCCAGATCTATTTGAGCCGGTACTGAGACGGTTAGGTCAAACCTCTTTTCGACTCGAAATCGATCTTCATTGGAATCAAATTCCCACTCCCGACTGGAATATTCAGCATCACCTTCCGGACCAATCTGAAAGATGCGGTCGGGATCTTCAATAAAGAAATACAGATTTCCGTCGTAGGTTATGGTGTCCAGGTATACATCTTTCACCGCCCGGGCAAGCTTTGTTTCCGAGGCACATCTCAGGGTTCGCTGCACATGCACAGTACATTGCGAGTCATCACTGGCAGTTACCGAAACAGCACCGCGATGATTAAGAATATGTATCATTTTGAAACCGTCGGCCGATACTCCGATCGAAGTCTCATCATGGTGTTCCTGCCCATAAGACCACGTACAGATCATCAGCAATGTCAGTAGCAACTCCGTTCGCATCTTCATCTTTTTACTCGTTAAACCCAGTTTATAGTATTGGTTTTAGTGTTTCCTCCAGCTGCATTTTCACATCCATTTCCACCTGACCCGATTCCAGCAGCATCTTCCAGTTTTGCGCTGATTGCTTTTCTTCGAGGAGTATCATGGCATCTGCCAGGGCAACCAGGACCCAGGGAGAATCCTGAAAAGGAATCGCTTCTACCAGGTATTTCCTTACCTGAGGCCGATCGGCAAAAAGCAGCAACGATTCGATAGCACTTACCCGCACATTGTCGCTGGGGTCATGTAGTAAAACCTGGTTGAGAGCTGTAAATATTCTCTCGTCCGGGTCCTGCATCTGTTTGACACTCTGTACTTCTTTCAGCCGGCTTGATGCTGACTGGTTTTCTACAAAATGAGCCAGAATCATATGCTGATCGGTTTCCGTCGTTTCATGGCCAGTCAAATTTGTCCCTGCAAAACCTCCATTTACATGTTGCCCTTTCCACCCCAGATGTCCTACCAGCATACCGATCACAAACACACCGGCTACCATAGCCCATCTAAACCCCGGGTGCAATCTCAGGATCCATTGATTGAATCTAGTCATCAACCCCAACCACCAGGGCTTGCGTTCCTGCTCCATCTGAGCGTCATTGAGGAACTTGTAAAACCGGGCATCCATTGAAGCGGATGGTTCCGGGACAGTGAGATGATCCAGTTCACGCCATAGATCATACTGGGCTGTGATCACATCGGCACACCCGGGATACTGCGATATTAACCGAATACATGCAGCATCAGAAAGATCTCCCTCATCCGTCATTGCCGTGAGTTGGCTCAACGGCTCTTCACATTTTCGATCTGTTCCTATTTTTTTCATCACGATGTAGTTTCAAGCTTTTCTACTAGTTCACGCAGCTCAATCAATCCTCTCTGTACCCGGGATTTTATGGCATTTTCCGAGCAATCAGCCATTTTGGCTATCTCTTTATATTTAAACCCCTGATACCGGCTCAATACAATAGCCTCCCTTTTTTCAGGGGATAACTCCTGCAGGGCTTGCTGCAGCAATTCATGTCGTTCCTTACGGTGCAGTGTCTCATCCGGTGCCAGCGTAGTATAATCCGGATGTGCTTCTTCATCTATCTCTTCCTGGTATGTGACCCGCTGTTTTCTTCGGTTCTGGTCAAACCATACGTTTCTCGCTGTAGCAAAAAGCCAGTATGAAAACTCCCCATGACCCGCAAAGGTGTGGCTGTACTTGATGATACGTTCAAAGACGTTTTGTACCAGGTCTTCACTTCTGGTCCTGTCTCCGGTGCACCTATAAAAATATCCAAAGAGGTCCCTGCTATATCTTTCATATAACAATCCCATCTTACTCAGGTCACCCGCCTGGACCTTCTTCATTAAAAAATTGTCGGTAAGCTCTTCCAACTCTCCGTTTTAGGTTCTTTAGTCATCGTTCCGCCAACCTTCCTGTCAACCCTTTTTCCTACGCTAAGTCATGAGTTTCGGAATGGCTTTCAAGGGGGAAAACTTCGTCATTATGTAAAAGTTGCAAAGGGGTGTCAAAAAATCTCATAAATGGCCCTGACCATTGTAAAGCAAATATCACGACAAAATCAACAAGATGTTTACAATATGAATTTATTGTAACCAAATGCACCTGATTAAGACCCTTCCACACCTCCAGTCTTAAAAGATAATTAAACCCTGATTCAAATTAAGAAAACCTTAATATCTCAATTTCGCACTATCAATTTGATCCTACCGCTAATCTCAAATTAAGGAACACCTATTTATTTAATTCTCCTAATCAAAACGTTATGAGACAACTTTACTATGAAAAACTGTGCAGGCCGCACAGATGGAAAAGACTGGTTTTGCTATCATCTTTTCTTGTGGCCATCTGCATTTCAGTACAAGCCCAGACATTGAGGGGCAAAGTAACAGACCCAGATGGTGAGCCACTGATCGGGGTAAGTGTTTATCCTCTTGGCCTCGATGGTGGTACTGTTACCGACTTCGAGGGCAACTACGAATTTCTACTACCAGATGGAGCTGAAACCGTGGTCTATTCTTTTATCGGGTATCTCAAACAGGAAGTACCCATTGAAGGGAGGTCATCAATTAATATCACTCTGGAGGAAGATGTGGTCGGGCTGGACGAAATCACGGTCACAGCTCTTGGTATCAAGAGAGAAAAGAAAGCATTAGGATATGCTACCCAGGATATTTCCGGTGAGGATGTATCCCGCCAAACCGGAACCAATTTTGTTAGTGCCCTTTCCGGAAAAGCTGCCGGAGTCCAGGTCGTAAGTAGTGGAGTGGGTCCCGGACAATCATCAAGTGTAGTAATCCGTGGTTATTCATCCATGAGTGGTGATAATCAGCCGCTATTTGTTGTGGACGGAGTACCCATTAATAATACGACTGATACAAGGACCAACACTATGGGTATAGCCAGTAACATGAACATGGACTATGGCAACGGTGGTGCTGAGATCAACCCCGAAGACATTGAATCTGTTTCAGTACTTAAGGGTGCCAACGCCACGGCCCTCTATGGATCAAGAGCTGCCAACGGTGCAGTGATTATTACCACCAAATCCGGAAAGGAAAAGAAGGGGATCGGTGTTTCCTTCTCCTCCAAAGTCACTTTCGAGTCAGTACTTGCCTCACCGGAGTATCAACGTGAGTACGGCCAGGGCAAGAATGAAGAATTTTCCTTTGTAGATGGTTACGGTAGTGGCACCTTTGATGGCGTTGATGAAAGCTGGGGACCCCGGCTGGATGGCCGACTGATTGCTCAGCATGATTCTCCTACTTCCACGGGTTTGAGGGGTGGTGATGTACATGGACTTGACTATGTACTGGGTTCCAGTGGTGTCGACCTTGAGCGTCGTGGTGAAATAACTCCTACACCATGGGTTGACCCCGGAGATCCAGTCGAGCTTTTTACCGAAACCGGACATACCCTGATCAACAGCCTCTCACTTTACGGGAGCAATGACAAGGGAAGTCTCCGGCTTTCTTACACGAACCTTTCCAACGAAGGTATCATGCCAAATACAGACTTGAGAAGGAATACCGTATCCTTTTCAACAGAGTACAACCTCTCAGACAAATTGAGAGTCAGTGCCCGCGGAAACTATATACGGTCAGATAGTGATAACCGCCATGTAAATGGCTACGGTACCGAGTCGATCATGTACCTCTTCATCTGGTGGGGACAGCAAATCCATCCCGGTAGCCTACGTAACTACTGGCAGGACGGTCTGGAAGGCTTTCAGCAGTTCAACTACAACTACAACTATCATGACAATCCCTACTTTACCATGTTTGAAAACACCAACGGATTAGGTAAAGATCGATTGATCGGTAATATCTCGGCAACCTACGACATCACTGACGACCTTGATGTAATGGTCCGGATTGGCAGGGATAACTTTAATGAGTATCGATTCATAAAGAGAGCTTACAGTACTCAGAGATTTCCCAATGGCCAGTACAGGGAAGACAAGATCAACTTTAGTGAGACAAATCTTGACTTCCTTATCAACTATCGTAAGCAGGTTAACGATCAATGGTACTTCTCTCTTTCCGGAGGAGGAAATCAGATGATCAGAAAGAACCACTTCAATGCTCTGAGTGCAAATAAGTTGATCATACCCGGTGTTTACTCTTTCACCAATGCTGATGGTCCACTGGTACAAAGCATTAGCAGGCCCGAACAACAGATCAACAGCATTTACGGGATGGGCCAGGTTGCCTTCGACAATTGGCTCTACCTGGATGTTACCGCTCGAAACGACTGGTCCAGCACCTTACCGGATAACAACAATTCCTATTTTTATCCCTCGGTGTCCATGAGTGCCATCCTTACCGATGCTTTGGATATGCCTGCAAGCAGTGCGTTGTCTTTTGCCAAGGTACGCTTGGGTTGGGCACAAGTAGGGAGTGATACGGATCCATTCCGATTGAGTGATCCGTTCCTTTTTGGCATACCCTGGGGCAGTGATGGTACCATCTCTCCCTCCAACACACTACCTAATTACGATCTGAAACCGGAAATTCAGACGTCCTATGAAATAGGAACCGATCTCCGTTTCTTTCAGAATCGTATCGGAGTGGACCTGACCTATTATCATTCGATTTCAAAAAACCAGATCCTCGCGATTGACCTGCCGCATTCAACCGGCAAAACCTCCAGGATTATCAATGCCGGAAAAATCAGAAACAGTGGTATTGAGCTCATGTTAAACCTTACTCCGGTTACCAGCAGAGATTTCAATTGGAACAGCAGTTTCAACTTTGGGCTAAATCGTAACGAAGTAGTGGAATTGCCTGATGGAGTTGATCAGTATGTATATGGTGGAAACGGCATCACCCTGGTGGCAGAAGAAGGTGGATCGCTGGGTGATATGTGGGGAACAGGAGTACAGAGGGTGGAAGATCCTGAAAGCGAATATGATGGCGAAGTAATTTTTACGAAAGGATTTGTGGGTGAGGACAACACCCTGCGCAAACTGGGTAACTACAATCCCGACTTCACTCTTGGCTGGGCAAACGATCTCACATTCAAAGGATTCAGCCTTAGCTTCCTTTTTGACTGGAGACAGGGAGGTGAGCTCCTTTCGCGCACACGTCTGATCGGTGCTACCGCAGGAAACCTGGTAGAGACCCTTTGGGGGAGAGATGCAGAGTTTGGGGGTGCCCATCCGGGAATTTATGATTCAGGTCTGACCTGGGTCGATGAGACCAATGGACAAACCTACAATGACGGCGTGATCGGTGACGGTGTCATGGAGGTCACGGATGCTGATGGAAACGTGATCGGCTATGAGCCCAATAACGTGATTGTACATGCCAATGCATACCACAACAATCGCTATCGCCGACAAAATGAGTCAGAAGGTATCTACGATGCCACTTTTATCAAACTACGTGAGGCGAGGTTGACTTACAACTTCCCCAACACCATGCTGGACAATACCTTTATTTCCGGTTTGAGCCTCAGCCTGATTGGCAACAATTTGTGGTTGTGGGCCAAGGAATTCAATCACGGTGACCCTGAATTGCTTTCGTTTGGAGGTGGACAATTTGTTCCCGGAGTAGAAAATGCTACCGTGCCATCTACCCGCAGTTTCGGGTTTTCTCTCAACGTAGATTTCTAAAGACAAATAATGCAAATGATGAAAAACTATATCATACAAATTGCCCTGGTCCTTGCGATGACGGGATTCATCGCCTGTGACAAATTCGATGTCGAAAACGACAATCCTGATGTGGCAACTCAAATCAATAACAATCCCGAATTACTGTTGACCAATGCCCTCCGCAATTCCATTAACCGGGCCGTCGGAGATGCCTGGAGTGAAGGCAACCTTATGGCCCAATATGGGGCACGGATTGTGTTCACCGAATTTGATCTCTTTAACTGGGGCACCCAATCTGGTACCTGGGAAACCCATTACCTGGCCATCCGTGATCTGGACGAACTCCGTCAAATCGGTGAAAACACCGGCAATGCCAGTTACGAAGCAGTAGCCATCACCATGCAGTCCTGGCTGTTTCAGATCCTCACTGATATGTGGGGAGATGTACCTTACTCCGAAGCGGTAAAAGCCACTGCAGAAGATCCGATCTTCCAGCCACGATACGATCCGCAGGCAGAAATTTATGCCGGCTTGTTGTCTGACCTGGAAAGAGCCAATGAACTTCTTTCCGATCCTTCGATTCCACAGATCAAAGGGGACATTGTTTTTGAAGGAGATCTCGAAAAGTGGAGAAAATTTGCCAACTCACTTCGTCTCAGGGTGGCAATGCGTTTATCCGAAGTTGAGGCAGGTACGGCACAATCCGTCATTTCGCAAATCGTGGGAGACCCTACCACCTATCCAATCATGGAAAGCAACATTGACAATGCCGTACTGCAGTATTTGAGCGCCAACCCCAGTGCCCACCCTATTACAGAAGAGTCGGTATACCGGGTAGGATCCTACAATGAATACCGTATCAGTGAGACCATGGTTTCCATCCTGAGGGAATTTAATGATCCCAGACTGGAATTCTGGGCTGACCCCACCGCTGCTTCCGTGGCAGATGGAAATCCCATGATTGATGGTATGCAAAACGGCATCGTCGACGGACCAGCCTACTCATACAAAGGCGGTGATGCTTATTTGTCAAAATTCAATATTGAATATTTCTATTATCAGCCCAATGTCAATCAGGGTCGTCTCATGATGGCCAGTGAAGTGGCTTTCATCCTGGCAGAGGCTGCCCAAAGAGGTTGGATATCAGAAGATGCAAAAGAACATTACGACCGCGCCGTCACTGAAAACTTCCACTACTGGAATGTAGAAATGCCCGCTGAATACCTGGAAAGTGGAAGTGCTGCCTATGACGGCACCCTGGAACAATTGATGCAGCAAAAATACCTGGCCCTGTTTTACACAGACTACCAGGGTTTTTTCGAATTCAAGCGAACCGGGTATCCACAGGAGGTCACTCCTGGCCCGGATGCACTTTATGCTGACTACCCCAGCCGTTTTCTCTACCAGTCCAAGGAAATTGCTCTGAACAAAACCAATTATGACGAGGCAGTTTCACGGCAGGGGGCGGATGATATCCGTACTTCCGTGTGGTGGGAAAACTAAATGGTAATGAGCCCATCCTTACAACAAACGTTGCTTCGTTTACCACTGTGGAAGGCCCTGATTGGGGCCTTCCCTTTTTTGGTTTTATCCTGCGATGCAGTTCATTCACCTTCGGAAAAAACCCTATGGCGATATCGTAAAGGTGAGGATCTCCAGCTGAAGGTCAGTGCTAAGCCCCTGTCAGAATTTTCCTGGGAGCAGGTAACGCTGCCTCACCGGGTCTCAGAGCCCAATAGCCCCCTGTGGTATTACCGGACCTTGTCACCAGTGGATAGACCAACCTACCTTCATGTCAACGCCGACGACGGAGCCCAGGTGTTCGTCAACCAGCATCAGATCGAAGCTATCAGGGGTTATTATTACGAACTACCTGTCACAGAGAAAACAATAACACTCCAGGTTCGGGTCCTCAATAACGCGATGGAGGGAGGGCTAATAAATGTCACCTTGCTGGACAAGGACAGTATCGATGAAATCTGGTCAACCGAAGACCGGCAGCTGCAACGTCTCAAATACGAAATGCTTCCCGGTGATCACAGATCCCATATCTATTTGCCGACCGGGGGAGCAACCCTGGATGAGTCAAAGGAGTTGGTATTTACCGCCTGGGGTGATAGTCAGGGTGGATGGGAAACTTTCAGATTACTGACTGAGCATATGGCCTCGGTCCCGGATCAAGTCTTTTCGCTCGGTTTGGGCGACCTCGTGAGCGATGGAGTAAACCGGTTAAACTGGTACTCATTTTTTTATTGTCTGAGACCTTTCGTGGACAACCAGATCCCGGTATTTCCACTGGTAGGTAATCACGATTACGACGGATACTACGATCACCTCAATCCTTTGCTCTACCATGAGCTTATCAACTCAAATGGGTGTACCTACAGCAGTTGGACATCCGGCCCGGCCATTTTCCTGGCATTGGATCCTAATCACAATTTCCCCTTACAGATAGACAGTACCCAGATGCAATATGCCCTCCGTGTACTGCAAAGTACAGAATGGGAGACCGCCACCTGGCGTTTTGTATTGATTCATCAGCCACCTTATGCCCAGGGATGGCCCGGATACCAGGGTGACTTGTTTATCAGAAAGTTCATCGAAGACCATGCTGAAAGCTCCCAAATCGATTTTGTCCTCTCCGGTCATTGTCACGATTTTGAGTATCTGAAAAAATCCTTTGGAGACCAAACTACCCATTTCTTCGTGCTAGGTGGAGGTGGTGGTGGTCTTGAACCCGATGAAAACGACACAGCATTCACCATGGATACGGTGATTAACAAGCACCATTATGCGTTGTTTGACCTCAATCCCAAACAAGCTGAAGTAGAGATCAGGGGCCTAGATAATCAGGTGATTTGGGAGGTGGATATCCACGATCGGTAATCATCCGAAAATAGGTTCAAGAGTTGATTTTTCTGCAGGATAATGCTCATCGACTTGAATCATCTCTATCTTCACGAATCCATTTTACAGCGAGGTCCGGATCTGCCGCTATAGGTCCTCTTTTCCGAATCCGGTCAATTACTTCATTTTTACGAGCGACAGCTTCATCCATCAAAGTGATCCCCAATCCCCTTTGCATTTGAATGATAGCTTCCTGTGTCAATGAGCGTCGGGATTTCTTTGCCGATCTCTGCAGGTGATCATAAAGATCTTGCGGCAAATTTCTGATCTGCAGTGTAGGCATAATGCATGTATTTTACATCAAAACGTCTGATTTCACTTCTCAGTTCAGGTCTTCCAAAAAAATACTTGTAAATGGTGATTTGGGGTCTACGTTGAGCTATGTGAAAGCAATCGGATATCATTTCTTTACAATTACTTAACCCCTTATTCATTGCCTGCCGCTCAATAATTGACTTACTTCTTCGAAAAGTAGGATGATTTCCTGATGCCTTCAAACCGGTCTTCCTCAAAACTCAAACATGTCCTTTGCCTGGCTCAGACAACCATTTGCCTGAGTCTGGCTATGCATTTGTACGGTCAACAACCTTTTGAATGCAATGGTACTATCTACAGAGTATTGGAACAACAGGGAGGCACTACGTTACAAGAGCTGGTACTTACCGACAATGAATCATCGATCGAGCGAGAGGATCTCTTTTTCTTCAAAGCCCGAAGGTTCAATGCCATCGGATTCAGGCGCATTGACGGAAGAGTATACGGTCTGCAACTTGGCGAAAACTATACCTTGATCTCCTTTGATGCGTCATACCGGGTTGAAGAATTAGATGTCATCTCTGCTCTACCTTCCAACCTGCTTTTTGTGGCCGCTGATATTACCCCAGATGATCGTTACCTGGTGGTCTTTGGTTACAGT
>JAUILF010000502.1 GCA_030433135.1 Bacteroidia bacterium
CATACCAGTCAGTTCTTCTGGCCAACAGGAAGTTCACTCCACAGTTGTCCCAGCTTCCTTCGTCGAAGGTAGTTGCATCAACCCATACCTTCTTGCCACCCAGGCTTACGTTTACACCTTTGTCGGCAACAGCAATCGGCTTGGTACGATCTTTCACCAACATGTATGCATAGATAGTATCTACCAGGTGACAGTTGTCATAAATCTCGTACATCACTACATATGGGTACTCAGACTTAGGCAACTTCACCGGATCGTGAAACTCATAGCAGTATCCATAATCTGGAGCAAGTGGATCATCATGATAGAACTCGCATTCTTCTCCGGTTGCATCAGCAACGAAAGAACCAATGTTCAGATCGTTGTGTACTTGTCCAGCATTGGCACCTATCGAACCATCAGGTTGCAAATCCGCAAATGCGGTGTACTCAATGATTCTTGCCTTTACCTGCTTCACTCCGCTCCAGTCATCATAAGTACATACTGGTGGGATGTAAGTATGTCCGGCACAATCATGTGATGTAGTCGGTACAACCACAAGTGGAGCAAACGGATGATCTACGTTAGCCAATTCTGCACTTAGTGGTGCATAGAAGCAATGCTCCTCTTCTGTTTCGTAATTTAAAGGATCGTATGGTGGTACCAAATTCTGATCCTGTAGTTTGTCATATTTCACGGCACTGTACGGAGGCAATGTATCCAGATCTATGATCCAGTACTCACATCTCCAGTAGCCTTCTGCCACTTCTTCAAAGGCATTAGGTGTACCAGGTCCGCCAGCTGGTGGATCTACTACACATTGGTCAGGAGCACCCCAGCATGTCTGTTTAATATCTATCGTCACCTTATATTGAGGTGAACATGGATCGGGGAATTCCCAGCATCCTACACTCACGGTAATACCACATTTAGGGTCAAATGCAGCCGGAGAAGCGATAGCACATTTCTCACTTTCCTCGTATACCAGGAAGTACAACGTATCACATCCACCGGTAGCCAGACCAGTGTATGGATCCAGGCTATCCACTACCATATATGGCCCTCCGGATCCACCTTCTCCACAATAGGTAGTATCCTTTTCAGCACAATAGATATTGGTCATGGTAATTTCAGGCAGGCGGTATACGATCAATGTATCGTATGCCGTACCACGATTTCCTGCTTTGTCAAAGGCTTCAAATTCGCGGTAAAGAATTTTGGCTGTGTCCGAACCAGGCTCGCAGGGATATGCGTCAATCCAGTCCGCTACAAAATCAGCAGGGAATGAATCGCGACAAGGTACATGTGCGTACTTGTCATCAACGTAGGGCTCGTACTCCCCATCGTTATCTCCGTAAAATCGGTCCAGATACAATCCGATGTCACCAACCACTGGATCAAGACAGTACACATAGAAGGTAGTGTCTCGAATGATCGGTCCATTACTTTGCTTAAAGGTTAGATTACTCCAGCAAGCACCATCATCATTTGAAATCTTGACACTGTAGGTCTGACTTAGTGCACTACAGGCATAGATTTCAATCATGGTAGTGGCAGGATCAACTGCCTGTCCGGCATCAACAGGTGCATCAAACTGGTTGTACACCGTGTAATCCACAGACGTAGGGGCGTTGGATAAAAATTCTTCCAGGAGAACGATTGCATAACCATCTGCATTAACAGATGCGTTCACATCGACACAGTTTGGTCCCTGACCCATTGCATTCATACTGAACAGCATCATCAATGCAGTAAACATCAAAGAACCTCCCCGACTTACTCTCGAAAAAAAGGATCTCCACAAGGGAGAAGAAGTACCATACTTCTCTTTCATGAGTTCTAGTTTTGGTTATTAATCAATTCGGTTTTACTAAATTCATTTGGTCGAACACAACTACCACAACCCATTGTTGTGGTTAGTTTATTCTACATAGAATACCGTAACTGAAAATAACCCGCTCAGAAAAAGCCAGTGCAGAGAATATGTAAAAAGGTTAGTGTAGCTGTTCTCTATCCAAATGAGTTAGATCTATACGGTTGTTCTAATTACTAAAATCCTTGACCTACATGCAGCCTGATCATTGTCCTTGAGTTACCAAGACAACATATAGGTATTTCAAATATAAGAATCTATTTGATATGTTATGCATAATATTGAATTCATTCTACTATCTTTTTCAACCAGTTACATATTTAAATAGATAGTTTACATTCGGTTTACATTTAGTACTTATGTGTTGAACTTAGCAAACCTGATGAGTAGAAAGCAAAAATTTTATGTTGTCTGGGAGGGAAATCGACCGGGAATATATGAGAGTTGGGCAGATTGCAAAGCTCAAATCATGGGATACCCCAATGCCCGATATAAAGCATTTAAGTCAAGGACAGAAGCAGAGGAGGCTTACACGGACAGTTTCACGGACCATATGGCTCAATCTACAGGAAAGAAGACTGTTATTCCTAATAATTACCATCTGGATGGCGTAATCATGGAAAGTCTGTCTGTTGACGCAGCATGTAGTGGCAATCCCGGTGTACTCGAGTATCAGGGCGTTGACACAAAGACTAAAATGGTGCTGTTCCGGCAGGGGCCATTTCAGAAAGGCACTAACAACATCGGTGAGTTTCTGGCTTTGGTACATGGTCTGGCACTATTAAAAAAGGAGGGAAAACATCGTTATCCTATTTATTCGGATTCACGGACTGCCATGGCCTGGGTCAGGAATAAGAAAGTTAACACCAAGTTGAAGCGATCACATGTGAATGAACCCTTATTTCAACTCGTTGATCGGGCCTTATCCTGGCTCAAGACCCAGAGCTATGAAAACCCCATACTAAAGTGGGAAACAGACAAATGGGGGGAGATACCGGCAGACTTCGGTCGTAAATAGCTCACAACTGCCCAGATCAAAGCAAAATTTCTAGGATTACCCGCAAACATCCTTGCGGATTCAGATTTAGGCAAACCTCAATGGATATTCGACATCCACATTGCCCTTCTTTACGTTTTCCAATTTTCTTTTCACCCTCCGTTTACGTACCGGTTTTAACAATTCTGTGAAGAGGATCCCATCCAGGTGATCGTACTCGTGCTGAATCACTCGAGCTTCCACACCGGTAAAGGTTTCCGTATGCTCTTCAAATTGTTCATCCAGGTATCTCAAAGTAATTGTATCCGGTCGTACCACATCTCCTCTAACCTCAGGTATGCTTAGACAGCCTTCTTCATAACTCCACTCATCACCCTGCTCATTTACCTTGTGCGCATTGATGAATACCTTTTTTATACCGACACTTTCCTTGTCTTCACTAATTTGATTGGTATCAATTACAAATAAGCGAATCGACTTTCCTACCTGAGGAGCTGCCAGTCCTACTCCGTGGGCATTGTACATGGTTTCCCACATATTATCGATCAATTCCCCAAGTCCGGGATAATCATTCTCCAGATCAATGGCTTTCTTTTTCAAT
>JAUILF010000089.1 GCA_030433135.1 Bacteroidia bacterium
GGTCAAGGCACTTAGAAGGAGCATAGTCAGCACTATGTAGCCTGAGAAGTAACGAAGACCTGGCTGAAAAGAAACCGAATGAAACCAAAGTGTATATTTTGTCAGAGTACTCATCAGGCACAACGATTTACGGCTGCAGCATCAACCTGAGTTTATCAACACCTTCCTGGAACCAGGTTGAAAATCGCTTGATTGCCGGTCTAAATGACTTTTTTGAAAAATACTTTGGTGATCGGTTTTTTTTATACATTTCGAGCGTTATCCCAAAGTACTAATGACTAATATAAAGAGCCTCTAATGACAGACAAACCAAGAGTGATCAAAGATTTCGAACGTCTGGACGAAGCTATCCAGGAACAAATCAAATTGAAATACCCCCTGGGCTTTAGCCGACACCTGATTGCCTTCAATAACAAGGAAGGTAAGAAGGTCAGTGCATTACCCTTTGAGACTGAAGAGAAATATTATTTGGTGAGAATGACAGCACCCGAAGCCCGGGAAATCATTGAAAATGACGATGACTATAATGAAAAGGGCATTCTCAAGAAGGGAGTGAGAGCAGACTACGAGGATAAGTACAGTGATGAAGAGGAGGAGGATGACGATTTAGATGATGATCTGGACCTCGATGAGATACCAGGTGATGTTGATGACCTTGATGACGATTGATAAATCTGGTTATGGCCGAAATAAGGTATTCGCGGGAGGCAGATTTGTCTGTCGAGGAATTCATTGAGGTGTTAAAGCTCAGTACCCTGGGTGAGAGAAGACCGATCGATGACCCGGATAGGATCCGCACGATGCTGAAAAATGCCTCCTTGATCATTACTGCCAGGATCAAAGGAAAACTTGTAGGTGTCGCCCGATCCATCACTGACTGGACCTATTGCACCTATCTTTCAGATCTGGCTGTTGATCAGGCGATGCAAAAGAAAGGTATCGGGAAAGAGCTGATCAGACAAACCAAGCTTGCTGCTCCCACCGCTTTGTTGATTTTGCTTTCCGCTCCCGCCGCTGTAAAATATTATCCACACATTGGTATGACTCAGCATCCAAGTGCACATATCCTGGACGATATTAAGGACCTGGAGTAACTCTGGCAAACTTTCCTATTCGTCTCTCAAACAATCATTTGGATTGACTGATGCGGCCATAAATGCCTGGGAACTGACTGTCAACCAGCTAACAACCAATACGATCAGTCCGGCACCTAGGAAGAACCACCAGTGTATGCCTATCTTAAACTGAAACCGTTCCAGCCAGGTGTCAGCGATCATATATGCAATAGGGATACCCACACATATTGACAGTAGTACGAGACGCGTAAAATCCCTGGTAAGTAACAATACCACATTGAAAACTGATGCTCCCAATACCTTACGAACTCCTATCTCCTTTTTCCTTCGTTCCCCGGTGAAAGCAGCTAATCCAAACAGCCCCAGGCATGAGATTAAGATTGCAAATCCAGCAAAATAACGCGAAAGCGTTGCCACCCTTTGCTCAGCCGCATATTGTCTGGCGTATTCCTCGTCTACAAAGCGATAATCAAATGGAAATCCCGGATTGAATTGTTCATAGAGCGCCTGAATCTGCTCCAGACCTTCCTTTTCCTTTCCACCTTCCAGACGTGCCATCACCCGCCAGGTTTGCTCAGGAGTGAGCCGAAAAAACAAAGGTGATACGGTTTCATGCAGCGATTTGAAGTGAAAATCCTTCACCACTCCAATAATCTCCAGGTTATGTTCATCCCAAAGCCTAATCGTCTTTCCAATCGGATCATCCTCAAAACCCATCACCTCAATTGCTGCTTCATTAAATACAATCTTGGTAGAATCCGCACCGTAATCACGAGAAAAACTACGTCCCTCTTTCAATTCCACTCCAATAGTCTCTATCAGGTCATAATTTACTCTCACATTTTCGAACAATATCCTGTCCTCAGGATTCTTTCCTTCCCATTGCAAACCACTGGTATTGTTCTGTTGACCAACAAGATCATGTGCGATGGTCGAAATGTTCTCCACTCCCGTCAATCTCTTGGCCTCGGCCAGAAATGCATCAGCATCCTCCGAAAGGTTGCCATCCAGGGCAAAATGTACCAGGTGGTCTTTGTCATATCCCAAATTTTTCTCCATTACATAGTTGACTTGTTGGTAGACAACCATGACGGATATGATAAGAATAACGGACAGTGTGAACTGAAAAATTACCAGTCCCCGTCGTGCCCACAACTCTCCAAGTGTCGATTTGATCTCACCCTTAAGTACAGTAACCGGTTTAAATGAGGACAGATAAAGTGCCGGATAACTACCTGCCAGGAGACCTGTAATTACGGTGATGAGTAAAAAGGACCCCCAGATCACCGGATCGACAGAAAATGATATTTCCTTGTCAGTGATCAAGTTGAATTTCGGTAGAAAGAGTGCTACCGCGATTATGGCGAAAATCAACGAGATCATTGCCGTCAGCATGGACTCAACCAGGTATTGATAGGTCAGTACTGATCTCTGCACTCCCAGTACTTTTTTGACTCCAACCTCCTTTGCCCTTCTCGATCCCCGAGCAGTCGACAGGTTCATAAAATTAATGCAGGCAATGAGCAGGATGAACACCGCAATAATTGAAAAGAGTCGAACGTACTCGATCCTCCCTCCTGCCTGTACCCCGTTTTCATATCTGCCATACAAATAAGACCTGGTAAAGGGTTTTAGAAAAAGAGTGACGTTTGAATTCTCACTGCGCTCTTTTACAAAATCTGCAATTTTCATACTGACAGCCTCAGCATCAGCACCAGGATGCAGGGCTACTACCGTCGGTGGTGAATTGCTTCCCCAGTTATGCAGCCATTCATTTTCATCAAGGTACTTTTCATAAGGCAAGATAACATCAAATTCCTGCGACGATGTAGTCGGTACATCTTCAAAAATTCCCGATACGGACAACACCTCTTCATGTTCCAACTCCAAAGTCTTGCCCATGGCATTATCAACGGTTCCATACAGGTTTTCTGCCGTCGAACGCGAAAGCACTATGGACGAACGATCATTCAATACCGAGTTTGCATTTCCCTCAAGCAGTGGATAGCTGAAGACATTGAAGAAATCCTTGCTGACATATCGGCCTGTCACTTTGATATTTTGATCTTCAACCGATAGGGTATACCTATTTGGCCAGTTAAGCGTAAGGCCGTATTCGATTTCCGGGACCTCTTCCGCCAAAGCACCGGACAAGAGGCCGGGTGTAGACCAGGTAGTCATGATGCCCTCCGTATACTGCTGGTGTTCCATTACACGAAAAATGCGGTCACCCTTCTCGTGAAATTGATCGACTTTTAATTCGTCGTAGACCCATAAAAAGATCAGAAGACCACAAGCCAGCCCTGTCGATAATCCGATTACATTAATAAAGAATGAACTTCGATGCCTCCGGTAGTTCCGAAAGGCCAATTTGATGGCATGACCGATCATGGTTCAGGTTTTGCTTAAAGGACTAATAACCGGGTACAATGGTTGCAGGTAGTAGGAAGAATTCTTAAACCTATCAAGCCGGAAGATGGAAACTGCGGACAAGCAACGGGTTCATTGGTAATGGGTCTCACACCCCCACTCACGCTCACACTCACACCCCTTCTTCCCCCATCACTTCGAAGGTCTTCCTATATTCTGAGGGAGTCATACCAATTACAGACTTGAAGTGATGGTTAAAATTGGCGATGTTGTTGTATCCGCTGGCATAGCATATTTGTGAAATGCGGTTGTCAGATTCAGCTAACATTTGTGCTGCCAGACTAATTCGGACTTTCTTTACGTATTGGGAAAAGGTTGTGTTGGTCTTTTTTCGAAAATAGCGGCAAAATGATCCCGGAGCCATATGCAGCAAGGCTGCCGCTTCTTCTTGCCGAATCTTGTTTTGGACATTTTGCAATACATACTGATAAACCAGATTAATTCTGTCCAGATCCTTCTGAAAAGCTTCCGAATAGGGAGTTACCGACAGATACTCCCTGTTTTCTATTCCCAGCAAAATGTCAAAAATCTGCAATAGTAAAATGTAGCTCTTCAGACCTGTAACTTCAGTCAGTTGGGTCATTTTGTCCCAAACCCTCGAAACGGATTCACCGGTAAATACAATGCCTCTCGAACTCTCTTTAAGAAGACTCTCCACCTCATTCAACTCCGGTATGTTGAAAAAATCAGAACTAATCAGGTTCTCATAAAAATGAATCACAATACAGGATGGTGGGTTTGCTTCATCAAAGTCCAGAATATCCCAACAATGCGGCAAATCAGGGCCCATAAGAACCAGGTCTCCAGCTTCAAAGGCAGATATGTCATTTCCCACAAGGCGCTTACCCGAACCAGCAGTAATGAGGTTTAATTCAAAGTTTTTGTGTGAATGAATACGTGTTGGCCGGTCGGTTAATTCAACCTGCCTGGTAATAAAACTATGCTTATGCGGTACCTGAATTTTTTCAAAAACCAACTCCATATTATCCCTGGTTGAGTCTGAGTCACTAAGGTTAAAAAAACATACTAATTTTCGAAAATTAGCGAACGAATATCAAAGATTTCCATTTTTCTTTATCAAAAGTTAACACTTATTGACCTCAAATGCAATCTGGCTGACGGGGAACAGGAAATATTTATCATGAACAACTGTCACATTTTTGTGAGGAGTACATTGTTATTACTCTCAGTAATATTAATAAGTCATCTAACTGCTCAGCAAGAGGTTTATAAGGATACCCCTTTCCTACAGGATCAAAGTGAAATCTATCGTCTTGAATCGAAGTACAACATTAATCCAATCACCGTTTCAGCTGATCGAAACAACCGAATTCAGGTACTATCCACAGTCGGGATACTACAGCCTTCCGGTAACGGACTGGTACCGGACCGGCATTATGCTTTTATGGAAGATCTGAGTATTATGGACCTGGTCAATTTTGAAGATCACTTCTACTACCTCACGGATAAAGCGATCTTTAGCAATGCATGGGCGGGGAGAATCTATGTTGATCATACTCTTGCTGATGCCCAATTCATGGCTGTTTCAACCGGACCTTGTTTTTTGATTGCCTCAGATCATGAACTCACCTACTTTGAAGAGATGGAAGAAAGCTGGTCAGGTGAAGTAAGCGGAGAAATTCTGGATCTTGACTTTGATACTGCCTCCCAAAAGTTTCTGGTAACCAGCAGTGATGGGCTTTACCTCATGTCACCTGAAAATCAGTCGTTTGAGCAGGTTGTAGCAGGGTCAAATTTCACTTGCACCACCCCTTCTATGGAGGGACTCGTGCTCATTGGAACTCGTGATGGAATTTTACAATATGATCCATCTACAAACACTTCCTCCTTACAGCAGCAGCTTCCATGGACCGAGATTACCTGCCTTACCGAGATCAATGGCAAGATATGGGCAGGTACGACCCGGGGAGCTTTTAGCATGGACGAAGATGGCGGTTTTAGTTACTATGCCTCTCAAAGATGGTTGGCTGATGATCATGTAATAGACATTCAGCCCGGTCCGGGCAATGATGTACTTATACTGACTCAATCAGGCTTATCCATCATCAGGTTTGACCTGATCACCCTTTACGATAAGGCGTTACACTTTGAAGATCAGGTCAGGAAAACACACATTCGTCATGGTTTCAACAGTGCTGAATTTGAAATGCGAATTCCCGGTGATTTAACAACAGGCAGTGTTGTGGACTCGGATAATGACGGACTTTGGACTTCCATGTATTTGGCCAGTCAGCTATTTCGATATCACGTCACTGGATCAGAAGAAGCTTATGCCAATGCCATTGAGTCCTTCGAAGCTATGGAAAGATTAAATGACATCAATCCAATCAAAGGGTTTCTCTCCAGATCATATGAACGGAGAAGTTATGCCAAGCATGATAAGGATGCCTGGCACAAAGCGGAAAACCCGCAATGGGACTGGAAAGGAACTACCAGTAGTGATGAGGCTATTGGTCATTACTTTGCCTTCTGCCTGATCGCTGAAATTATCCCCGATGAAGATATTCGCCAGAGAGCCATCCAACTTATAGTAGATATCACGGATCACATATTAGATCATGATCTATACCTGGTTGATATTGATGGCCAACCTACCAGGTGGGCACGTTGGAATCCCGATTACGTGAACGGATTTCCCAAAGGTGTGGGAGACCGAAAATTAAACTCGTCCAATATTACCGGATTCCTGCAGGCAGCTTATCACTTCACCGGTGACGAAAAATACAAGGAAGCAGCCTATCACCTGTTTGAAGAGTACGGTTACCTGGAAAACCTGATGATGCCAATGGAAGAAGTGGGTACCCGGGAGGATGATCAACTCAGTGCCATGCTGTCGGAATCATGGAATCACTCGGATGATGAAATGTACTTTTTAAGCTATTGGTACCTATACCCATATGCTTTCACCCCGGAATTAAAAGAAAAATACCGGGAAACGATCAAAAACCACTGGAATATCGAACGACCCGAGAAAGATGGACTCTGGAACTTTTGCTACGCCATGACCGGCGCGGAAAAATTTGACCTGAAAGAGTCAGTTTGGTACCTGCAACAATTTCCCATGGACATGATTGATTATAGCATTAAGAACAGTCATCGTAAGGATATCAAGCTGTTGCCTCCCAATTTCCGAAATCAGACTACGGAGGTGGTCCTACCACCCGATGAAAAGCCCATTTACAAGCATAACACAAATACATTTATAATTGATCGAAACGGTGGCGCCCGACGTGAATCCAGCGGAGATATTTTTCTTCTTCCCTACTGGATGGGCAGATATCTTGGTGTGATCAGCGCACCACAAGAATAACTGATCTCATGAAATTTCATGGGAATTTATCCGTCAGTTAACAATCAATTGACGTTTGGATTTCGTATGCCTGCTTACATACTATTTTACCCGGATTCAGGTAGCCTTCATTAAAAAAGGATAACGAATCAACAAAATACCACAAGAATCATAATACACTCTGTAATAATTTGTCACAGAGTACTCTATTAATTAAGAGTTAAGATTTGGACTGTTATTCGTTGGTTGGACAGCCGGTAAATGGCCGAGAGTCCTGGAACCCCAAAAAACTCCATTCAGGAAAAATGATAAAATCTCTTACTTATAATATGGACAAACTAAATGTATGAAACAAATGAAATCACTTATTACTCTCGTAGTGCTCCTCACCTGCCTCGCGAGCGGTCTTTATGCACAAAGGACTGTCACGGGAACAGTAATTGATGAGGAAGGCACCCCCTTGATTGGGGCTACTATTTTGGTAGAAGGAACAGGAAACGGTGTCATCACCGACTTCAATGGAAATTTCAGTATTTCTGAAGTTGATGACGAATCCGTTTTGATTATCTCGTATACAGGTATGACTTCTGTTGAAGTGCCTGTACAAGAAAGATCTGTAATCGACGTAACCATGTCGAGTACTATCTTGGAAGAAGTGGTCGTGACCGCCCTTGGTATTCGCAGAGAAGAGCGTTCACTGGGATATTCTGTGGGTCGTGTTGATGGTGCCAACCTCAATCGTGTGGCCCAGGAAAACATCCTGAATGGCATTGCCGGAAAGGTTTCCGGTGTAACGATCAACTCCACTGCCGGAGCCGGATCTTCAGTAAGTATGGTGATTCGTGGGGCGAATTCATTGAATGGTGACAACCAACCGCTATTCGTAATTGATGGAGTACCGATTGCCAACACCCTGAACAATGTTGGCCAGGTTGGTAGAGATAACCGGGTAGACTTTGGAAATGCTATCTCGGATATCAATCCCGATGACATTGAAAGCATATCTATTCTGAAGGGACCCAGTGCCGCTGCTTTGTACGGGTCACGCGCTGGTAATGGTGTGGTTTTAATTACCACCAAATCAGCTGGCAAGAACAAAGGATTGAGAGTTTCTATTAACTCGAATACTGTTTTTGACAATCCTGCGGTATACCTCGACTTTCATGACAATTATGCAACTGGGGTGAGACCTTATACTCCAGATAACAACCCATACCCAGGTGGACAATTGTTGATAGAGGAAGGATCGGCTGCCGGGATTGGACCTAAGTTGGATCAGGGATATAGCGCCATTCAATGGAATAGTCCACTCGACGATAATGGTAATCCTATTCCTCTGCCGCTGACGTCCCACCCAAACAATGTTCAGGACTTTGTGCAGACCGGGATCGCATCTACCAATAACCTCTCCATTTCGAATACATCAGATCTGTTGTCATACCGTTTCTCCTATACCAACATGAGTAGTAGAGGGTTGATTCCAAACTCTGACCTGTACCGAAACGGCATCAACTTTTCATCTACCGCTAATGTTACCAAGAACTTGAAGCTGAGTACCAACGTAAATGTTGGTCGAACTCATTCGAATAACCGACCTGCGGGTAACCGGGGAAGTAATCCCCTTGAGTGGGCATATAAGGTACAATCCCATATCGATATCAACGAACTCAAGGACTACTGGGTGGAAGGCCAGGAAGGTATCCAGCAGAAGTCCCAGGCACCGGGTGACTACAATAACCCCTGGTTCCTCGCCAATGAAGCCATCAATTCATTTGCCCGTGACAGGGTATTTGGAAATCTTATCGGTGAATGGCAAATCACGCCAAAGTTGAGTCTGATGGCCCGTTATGCCCTGGATCGATTCAACGAGGAAAGAGAAACCAAGATTGCCAATAGTTATACCCGAGAAGGAAATGGCGTATATGGTCTTGTTAATATCGAAAGGACAGAACAAAACACTGACTTCCTCTTGACCTACACCACCGATGTGGGAGATTTTGGACTATCTGTATCAGGAGGTGGTAATATCCTAAATCAGAAAGGTGGAAGTATACGCAATGCCACCAAGCAGCGTGGAAGTGGTCTGATTATTCCTGGTCTTTACACACTGGCCAATATTGCTCCGAATAATCTGGATTACCGTAGTTACGAGTACGAAAAGGCTATCTATAGTGCCTATGGATTATTGAATCTGGAGTACAAGGATATCATCTATCTGGATCTCACGGCCAGAAATGACTGGTCCAGTACCTTGCCGGAGGAAAACCGTTCTTACTTCTATCCATCTGCTGCACTGAGTGTATTGGTAAGCAACATGATAGACGCTCCCAACCTGGATATGTTGAAATTGAGAGCTGGATGGGCTCAGGTGGGTAATGACACCGATCCTTATTCATTGACTCCAACTCTAGGTAATGCCGGAGCCTGGGATGGTGTAACCCGATTGACCAAACCCAGTGGTTTGCTTACACCGGATCTCAAACCCGAAATTGCGACCTCCTTCGAAATTGGAGCTGATCTGTCGTTATTGAACGATCGTCTGCGCTTTGAAGGAACGTATTATACAACCGATAATGAAAACCAGGTATTGGGATTGACCTTACCGGTTTCATCAGGATATACATCTAAGACCATCAATGCCGGTCTCGTATCTAGCCAGGGTTGGGAATTCATGGTTGGTGGTTCACCCATCCGTACTCAGGACTTTGTATGGGATATTAACTTCAATATCTATCGAAACCGAACCAAGATTGAAGAATTGTCCGATGGTATTGACCGCTTTGTAATGTGGACAGATGCCAAGGGAGGTGCCTGGACTTATGTGGGAGAGGAAATTGGTGACATTTATGACGCTGAACTGGTTACAGTTACTGATCCCAACTCTGAGTACTTTGGTTATCCGCTGCTGGATCAGGAAGGCTCATGGCAGGATATAGATGACCAGGAGACCAAAAACAAGATTGGTAACTTCAATCCTGACTTCATACTAGGTGCTCAGACATCTATTTCATGGAGATCCTTTACGCTTAACATGACCTTTGACTGGAGAAAGGGTGGTCAATTTGTGTCTCAAACCTATCGCTACTCAGAGTCCGATTTGCAGACGCAGCGTTGGTTGGATCAATTGATCGTCTATGAAGGTGATCGTGCCAATCTGCCTCAATGGTTGAAGGATAACGCTGACGAATATATCACCGATGGTATCAACATCGTAGGTGGTCCCGGTCCCGAATACGGTGGCCAACCACTGGAATTTGGCGTTGTTGTTGACGACGGGGTATTCAATCCCGGAGTCATTGCCGAATATGATGCTGACGGAAATATCACCGGGTATATAGAAAACCTGGGTGGACCGGATACCAAGTATATTCCTTATGCAGGGAACTATCCATGGAGTTTCACCAGTGCGTCAACTTTTGATGCCGACTTTATCAAGTTACGCGAAATCTCCCTTGGATACATTTTACCCAGCTCGTTCGTAAGCCGGCTGGGAATTCAGAACGCCAATGTTGCTGTGTACAGCCGGAATATCATGTTGTGGACCAAAGCAGGCATTGGTATCGATCCGGAAAGTGCCTTCCAGCCCGAAGGAGGAACCCAGGGTAATGGTATTCAATTTAAACAAGGTATCGAGCGCTACAATGTCAACCCTCTGGTAATACCGGTTGGAATCAAGCTCGGTGTAACTTTTTAAACAGACAACACGATAATTATGAAATCTATATATAAAAATCTAGTCTTCGCCCTTGCCCTGTTAGTTGGGTTAAGTGCATGTGAAGACCTATCCGAACTAAACGAAAACCCCAACGGTGTTGATCCCGATGTAGCCCACCCAAACCTCATCATGGCGACTGTGCTCACAGAGACAGCGAAAGAAGTGGTGGACCTGGGATTTTTTGATCTGGCTGGTGTGGTGCAACATACCCAAAAGGATGCGTGGTTTACCGGTCACAATGATTATGACTGGGGAAACCAAAGCTGGGGTACCCAATATGGCATTCTGAGAAATGCCGATCAGATGTCAAAGAGAGCAGAAGAGCTTGATCTCGAGTTCCATCAGGCCATTGCTTTAATTTTCAAAGCGTACAACTTTGGTCAGATTACAGACCTATGGGGTCCTGCTCCGTTTACCAATGCCTTGAAAGGCGAACAGGGTGGCCAAGAATTTTTACTGCCCTCCTTTGATGACCAATCTGTTATCTACGATGGCATTATCAGTGATCTGGCAACAGCCGGCAGTATGTTATCTGGTGCACAAGGTGATTACCGTCAAATTTCGGCCGATGTCGATGTTATCTATGGTGGTGATGTAGCAGCCTGGCAAAAGTTTGCCAACTCCCTGGCCTTGAGGTATTACATGAGAATCTCAGAAAAGGATCCATCCAAGGCACAGGCCGGAATTGAAGCTTTGTCTTCTCAACCCCTGATCCTGGATGCATCGGAAGATGCCAATATGTCTTACCCTGGAGTTGGTTCATACGATTCATGGCCAACCAATACGGTTACCGACATCAGCGGCAGTAACTACCGTCGAATTAAGATGTGCGCCACACTAGTGGACAAATTGCAGGAACTGGGTGATCCCCGACTCAATATCTGGGCAGAAAAAATTGAAGTACCTCTCGTGGTCGATGCTTCCTTACCTCCGGGAACGGATGTAGTTGAAGATGGTGTTCGTAAGTTGGCTCCGGATGTAGTGGACAGTATAGAAATTGACACTGATCCGGAGTATGTAGGTATTCCACCCAGTGTATCTGCTATCCCCAGTTCATATAACCTGAACCCGACACCAGGGCAGCAATCTTTCAATCCACATGTATCCTACCTCAATAGCATCTATACTCAGCCGTCAAACCCGTTGCTTCTGGCCCGTATCATCACGGCCGCTGAAGTAAACTTTATCCTGGCTGAGGCAGCTCAACGTGGCTGGGCCGTGGGCGGAAGTGCAGAGGACTATTACAATGCTGCTATCAAAGCTTCCCTGGACGCATGGGATCTCAGTGACACCTATGATGCTTACATCTCTGGTGAAAATGTGGCATACAATGGTACGCTGGAACAAATCATCGAACAAAAATGGATCGCCAGCTGGAGTGCTGCCGCAGAAGCATGGTTTGATTTTCGCCGGACCGGCATCCCTGCCCTGGAAGCGGGACCAGCCGCTAAGCGCGATGTGCTGCCTGTCCGATTCTACTACATGCAAAATGAACTATCCATTAACGGAGACAATGCCGCACAGGCCCTGGAAATGCTGGAGGAAACCGGCTTCTCCCAGGCTGACGGTAAAAATAGTGCCTGGTCTAAACCATGGTTACTACAGGGTACAGGTAAACCCTGGTAATTCTACGCTTTTCTCTTAACTACAGTAGTAGCAATAAGACGGGGCCTAAAAGAGGCTCCGTCTTTTTTTATGCCTGTTCATGAGCAGGAAAAGATTTCTTATTTTCAGTGGCCGTTAACGAATTATACAAAATCCAGATTTATGACAAGCCGGAGAAACTTCCTCGAAAAAATGGGTTTGACTGCCATGGGACTACCCCTCATGACACATTCCACAGATTATCTAACCTCATACCATGTCCTGGATGGCCCTACTCTGAAGGTAGCTATCATGGGACTCGGAAGTTATGGTACCAGGGTTGCCGAAGCCATGAAAAGTTGTAAAAGGGCCAAACTTACCGGTGTCATTAGTGGTACACCTTCCAAAATTACTGATTGGCAATCCAAATATGGGATCCCGGAAAAGAATTGCTACAACTACGAAAACTTCGATGCGGTAAAGGACAATCCGGATATTGATGCCATTTATGTGATCACACCCAATGCACTGCACAAGGATCAGGTCATTCGTACAGCCAAAGCAGGGAAGCATGCTATTTGTGAAAAACCTATGGGCATCAGTTCATCCGAATGCGTGGAGATGATTAAAGCTTGCCGGGATGCCGATGTGAGACTTCTGGTAGGTTATAGAATGCATTTTGAACCAAACACAGTTGAGGTGATTCGAATGCGCATGGAGGGTGAACTGGGAACGATCAAATTTTTCCAGGGCCAATCTGGATTCCGGATCGGCAATCCCAACCAGTGGAGATTAAATAAAGAACTGGCCGGTGGTGGCGCCATGATGGATATCGGCATCTATGCTGTAAACGGATCTCGATATATGGTAGGTGAAGAACCGATCTGGGTAACTGCCCAGGAAACCAAAACAGATCCGGTAAAATTCCCGGAAGGTGTTGATGAGACCATCCAGTTCCAATTTGGGTTTCCATCGGGAGCCGTAGCCTCCTGTCTTTCGACTTATTCCATGAATGGCCTGGATCGATTCTTCCTGAATGGTACGGAGGGATTTGCCGAAATGCAGCCCTCCACTGGATATGGCCCCATTAAAGGCCGGACTCATAAAGGGCCCTTGACTGAACCCATAGTCACACACCAAACATTGCAGATGGATGAAATGGCGGCCATGATCTTTGATGGTAAGGAACCCATCGTTTCGGTGAACGGAGAAGAAGGACTTAAGGATCTCGTGATCATGGAAGGCATTTATGAAGCGGCTAAAACCGGTAAGCGAGTTAATTTAATTTAATCTGTAGCGACTGAATTCATTGGTGCTCTCCAAATTGTCTAAGCTCAGGTCAAGTGAGAGAGATTGGCTGCAGTAACATAATACGGCCAAGATCTATACATCTCAAGGGATGTACCCCTGCTTTGTCAGGGCATGAAAGAAGAAGTTGAGGTAGAACACTTCTTTTATTCTTTCACAATGGCGGAACCACCGCTTAGGTCCTGTGACTCTACGATGCCGTCTCCCTTATAATATACAGTAGAGGCACCACTGGCTTTAACATCCAGAGTTTCATTAACGGTGAGCGATAAATCACTGGCACCGCCTAGATCTGCTTCCAGCCTATCAGTGGAGAAAGAATAGCTGCCCAGGTGAGAAGCACCGGTGGCATGAACATCCACTTCTTTGCTGCTTCCATTTATTTCGAGCGTTGATGCTCCGGTAAGCTCAATATTAAGTTTGTCCGACTCTATAGTACCCGCCATTGAACAGGCTCCGGATAAGTTTATCTCAGCGTTACCAGACATCCATGACGTCTCAAGCAAAATGTTTGTCGCTCCGAGTGCGGCAAGAGAGTAAAGGGTATTTGCATTGATATACACATTCAAGACTGGATTTCCCTTAATATGAGTTCGATCTCTAAGGCCGACCGACAACTTTCCATTATTCTCCTCTATCTCAAACAAACTATGTAAGTTATCATTTGCCTCAATTTTTAAAGACGAGGTTCCGGAAAACCGGACGAACACCTGTAGCGCATCCGACACAATCAATTCCTCAAATGATGAAACAGAAACATCACGTTCGGTCACCTGTGGCGAAGGTTCAATATCGAGATTGTCCTTTTCACAGCTAATACAGCATATCGCTACAAACAATCCCAAGGCATTTATCAGGGTTCTCATAAATTTTCATTTAAATGTTTAAAAAATGATTTTCAAAAAATCTAAATCAATGAACGTTGGCCAAATCGATAGATCAAATATCTGCCAACTGGCCCAGGAAATCGACCGATTAAAAAAGTCGAACCAATTTTTTTGGAAGAAACGAGGTGTTTGACTTTCACTATTGAACGTTCGACTTTTTCCCAAATCCCTGATTATAAATGACTTAATATCGTATTTTAAGTGCCAGAAAGAAGAAATCGGATTTGCAATTTGGGAATAATGTACGGATGATGGATTTTAAATTCAGGGATCTGGCCAACGCTATATCAAGGGACCCATGGAAGATGTAGTATCTACCATTATCTGGGCAGCACTATTCCAGGGTCTGATCCTGGCTATTCTTTACCTGTCATCCCAGAGGCACGGAAGTCTGGCTAACAGGCTCTTGGGGCTATTTCTCCTGGTCATTATCTATGAGGGCACGCTGGCTTTCATCAATCTTGATGAAATCATGGGTTACACATACTGGTATTTCTCCTTCCCAGAAGTTAAGCTTCTCTATCCCATACTGTTCTTCCACTACGTACTGGAAAAATTGGGTAGAACCAAAGGATATCGGAGATTCCTCAGATCAAACTACTGGCTGGAACTGGGCATCGTATGCATCACTCTGATTAATCTTGGCTGCTTTCTGATAACCGGAAACAAGATTGAAGGGATCGTAGGCAACCGTCCAGTAGCAGCACTCTTCATGGTGCAACAATACTACGCCTTTGCCTTAATAATTTATGCACTTGTGGTTTCGATCATAGAAATCAAAAGGTACAGAACGCTGGTGGAAAGGTCTTATTCCGACGTACAAATGTTGAAGATTGACTGGCTTTGGAGATTAGTATTGGCAGTGGTACCAATAACTATAGTTTGGGGGTTTGACCTGGCGATGATCGCTTTCGGTAAGGAATACAATTCTGATATCCAATTACTGACCTGGGGCTTTGTGATCGTGTTTATCTATTTCGTCAGCTTTCAAGCCTTTCGCAATAAAAACCTCATGGATGGTGTGTCCTCTCAGTCAGATTCTTTGCAAAAGAATCAGGAATCCAGTCATGGTGGAAGGAATGATCTGCCTGTTGGCAACGAGGACAGTGATCAAATACTGATTCGAAAGTTAAAACAACATATGAAAGAAGAACAACCTTTTCTGGATGCTTCTCTTAGCATCTACCAGTTGGCAAAGCAACTTGGGGTTTCGAGCCGGGAATTATCCCTAATCATAAACCATCGATTAAATAAGCACTTTTTTGATTTCGTAAATGAGTATCGCATCAGGAAGGCAATGGAGCTTCTGAAAGACCCTGAGAATCAAAAGACAACCGTTCTCGAAATTCTCTATGCGGTAGGTTTTAATTCCAAATCTTCCTTCAATACAGTATTCAAGAAGGTGACAGGAAAGACACCAACCCAGTTCCGAAAGACAGCCAATATGAGAACACACGCACAAATGTCCTGAGACTATCTGTCTTTGATCCTGTTAAATGGTCAGGTTTACAACTGTCACTGATTGAGCTTAGTCACTTCCTCTTAGAGCAGATCGAATCCTACCGTGTTAAAATTATGAATTCCAGTTTCTCCGAACGGGGCAAAGAAATTTCAGGCACTTTTGCGGGCGGTCGATTTTTTCGGATATTACTCTAAACCAAACCGGGATGATCTTCGAACCACTCTATGTACTGGGAATGCTCTGTCTGAGTATAATTATTAGTGAATGGCTGGTACGAAAAACTTTTCTGAAGCATTTGAGTACTGCCCTACTGGTCATTCTTGCGGTGGCCGTGTCGGCCAATGTGGGACTTATACCTTCCGCATCACAGGGCTCAGTTATCTATACCGGAGTCTTTCGCTATATCGCACCGCTATCTATTTTTTTCCTCCTTCTGGATGTTAACCTGGAGAGCATTCGCAAGGCAGGGGCTCCCATGCTATTATTATTTGCGGCAGGGATGATTGGGACAGTGCTGGGTGTGATCGCCGGGATGCACTTGATTGACGGCCAGGAACATTTCGGTGACTTTTATCCTGCGGTGACAGGCATGTTTGTGGGTACCTATACCGGTGGCAGCGTCAATTTCAATGCCCTGGCATTACACTACAACATCATGGAAGAGGGTGTCCTTTATGCAGGGATGACTGCTGTGGACAACATCATGACTGCAATCTGGATGGTGGTTACCCTGGCAATACCTAACCTATTAAATAGAAAGCTTAACAGGATAACCGCCCTAAATACCACACATAGTCAACCTACGACAAATCCTGAGAACGATACAGAATCCATTGGTATCATGTCCTTTACCATTCTGATAACCATGGGTATTTTTTCTCTATGGATCTCAAACCTGGGAGCGGTATGGTTTGCTTCTCTGGGTTTGGAAGTTCCCTCCATATTAATTCTCACAACAATTGCCCTGGTATTAGCACAAATTCCTGCTATCCACAAAATGGCTGGTGGGCATTTACTCGGACTATTCTGCGTCTATCTTTTCCTGGCTGTCATTGGTGCCTATTGCGAGATAGCAGCCATGGGTCAGATAGGAGATCTGGCATGGATGCTCTTGGTCCTGGTGTTAGTGACCGTCATAGTGCATGGCTTACTTGTATACGGTGTAGCTGCTATTGGTAAAATCGAATGGGAGCTTGCCTCTGTAGCATCTCAGGCCAACATCGGTGGTTCGTCTACTGCCCTGGCTCTGGCCAAAAGTCTCAATCGCATGGATTTGTACCTGCCTGGCATACTGATCGGAGCGCTGGGTAATGGTGTAGGAACCTACCTCGGGTTTATTATTGCCAGGTGGTTTAGCTAGCCATCTGAATACTGGCACCCATTTGAAAGCGTTACGTTACTATGCGTTTTCAACACATCGTATTTTACTGGAGCTTGGTTCTACCCGTGGTCATGTCAGGCTGTGATTCCTCTGATCAACCACTCCAACCGGAAGAGACACCCGAGATCAATGAGCCAGAAGCTGCCGATTCTACGGTTCTCGAAGTGGTTTCAGTCACCACCTCTGGTACGGAAAACCAATACACCTTTCATGTAGAAATCAAGAGTCCGGATAAAGGTTGCGATCAATATGCCGATTGGTGGGAGGTCATTGATACCAGTGGAAAACTTCTGTATCGAAGGGTTTTACTACATAGCCATGTTAACGAGCAACCATTCCAAAGGAGTGGTGGACCAGTAGCAATATCGTCAGACCGTGAAGTGCTGGTAAGAGGGCATATGAATAATCAATCCTACAGCCTTAAGGTCATGCGGGGCTCTCCGGGTTCCGGCTTTGTGAGGGATACTCTGGCGGCAGATTTTGCCATGGGTCTGGAGAAGGAAGATCCATTGCCAGAAGACTGTGATTTTTGACTAGAAAAGTTTTAGTACTCCTTCCTTTTTGTTGCGCGAAACCGGGACGGACTTCTGATTGCTCATGACCAGATAGCCTCCATCCTGCCGCACATATTCACGAATATGATCGATATTAACCAGGTAGGATTGGTGAGTTCGAAAGAAATTATGAGGTACCAACAACTCCTCAAATTCTTTCAATGTCTTGGAGATCAGCTTTTTTCTCCCTTCCATATAGACCGTCGTGTAATTATTATCAGACTCGCAGTAGATAATATCCCTGCTGTTGACCAATTCGATACTTTCTTTAGTCGATAGTGCTATCTTCTGATTAGTATTACGTGGAAACTGAAGGCTTTCAAAAAGCACTTCGAGTTGTGCAGGGACCGTGGAATTGACTTTCTTACTCCTGCATTTTTCAACCGCATTTTCCAGTTCCTGAATTTCAACTGGTTTCAACAAATAGTCCAGGGCACTAAACTTGATCGCTCTGATACCATATTCGTCATATGCAGTAGTGAATATGACATCAAAACTAATATTCTCAATCTTTTGTAATAGATCAAAGCCACTCAATAAAGGCATTTCAATATCAAGAAACAGCAAATCAATCTGATTACTGTTCACAAAATCGAGACCCTCCATCGGAGAACTGAAAGTACCCAGGATCTCTATATCCGAACAATAGTTCCTGATTTTCCATTCCAATGTTTCAATCGAATGGTCTTCATCGTCAATGATAACTGCTTTGATCACTTTTCTAAGATAAGTCTTAACTGGGTCATTTTGCCATTCATTTTCATTTTCAGCCCAGCTCGAAGCTATCCGGGGAAATGTAGATGCAGGTGATGTCTGAATGGTTTCCATTTGATTGGTGTTTAGTTGTTTCGAAATTAAAGTGTTCGCTCATTCCTAAGGGGTGATCATCCCGGCCAAGCAAGCTTGCTATTCTCAACGTGCAGTACAGGGCAATCACCATGTACAGGACAAGCGACCACTTATAGATATTGATTTTCATACCTTGGTTTCTTGAATTCCGTAAGAGTATCAGTCCAGTCCATAAAACTCCCTCAGGAATTCAAAGCTCACAGGATTTCTAATTTTGAGAATCTCTACTTCCATACTGGAATAACTGATCTTTCTCCCGATCCTGGCACTACTCTCATTGGGTTTCGCTTGCGCTTTTTCTGGAGCTCTGGAAGGCTGGGATTTGGATGTCGCTTTACTGATGTTTGTTTTCATGACTTTGATTTTAAGGTTGTCTTGTGTCGGGAGACCCTGTTTATGCAGGATCTCCCGATCAAAACGAGACTGATATTTCGGTTGGTATGTCACTTGAGATTA
>JAUILF010000503.1 GCA_030433135.1 Bacteroidia bacterium
AGAAATCTTCCCTGAGCTTTTAGGGGAGAGATTTCGCCCCTTTTATCTTATAAAAAAAGTAAGACGGTTTCTTGAAACTGATCGCTATGAGAAAGTTCATGCCCTTTCGGAGGAGGCGCAGGAGGGCTTGGATGTCACATCACTAAAAGTTAACCGTCGTCAGTACTTGCAAATGATAGACGGTCTTATCTACGGGCAGGACCCAAAGCAGGGGTATGTGGAGCAAAATCGTTTTTACCATCCCGAACTTAAATTCACTTTCCCTATTCCAAATGGCTGGCAAACGGTCAATACTCCTTCCCGGGTACAGATTGCACCGGAAAATGGAGAAGCTCTGCTTATGCTGACCCTGATGGATGAAACCAGTCTTGAGGCTGCTGCTCGTGCGGTTATCAACAATTATGGACTAACTGAGGTAGACAGAGCCAGACGTAACAGGAACAATATGGAAACCCTGGCCATACTTGCAGAACAATCTAACCAACAAACCGGGCAGTCTATTCGGGTATTGACCTACCTGATTCATTACAACCACCTGATCTATGCCTTTCATGGAGTGGCAGAACAAGCAAACTATGCGAGGTACCTACCTACATTTGAAGGAAGTATGAATCATTTTACCGTTTTAACCGATCCATCAAAAATCAACAAAAAGGCTCAACGATTGCAGATCAGAAGTGCTTCCCAAAGTGGAACCCTACAGCAGTTATTGTCACGGGATGGAATTCCCAAGGATAAAATGGGGGAAATTGCCTTGTTGAATGGACTGACTCTGGAGGACCAGGTAAGCGAAGGTGATTTGTACAAGATATTCCGGTAGACCAAAAGAAAAAGAGCCGACTCTAGTAATAGATCGGCTACAATGGAGCTATAGAGCATTCCTCCAAAACAGCGGAGGAACAAAACGGGTTCAAGACATAAATACCAGACCGTTGCCGATCTGGTATTTTCTCTTAGTTGAATCGAAATAACTTAACAAAAGAGGTTAACGGGTCTCTGTTCGAAGCATTCCGAGGCTTCTTTAAAAGTACGCTTATCTCACCACAATTTCAAATGTTTGCCGAATAATGTGTCGGATCGGTGTTGTTATCATTTATCTCATAGTCATAACTGGTTAGCTCACGTGATCTGTTGCTTGAAAATCCTATCTTGATTAGCATTTTTAAACGAACGACCATTCATTCAACTATAGTCAAAAAATTCATGAGCCGAATTTTGCTAGTCCTCGGGGTTGTAATAGGGTTGATATCATGCCAGCCCTCCCCAAGAAATGTTAATGTTGACTGGGCTCATTATTTAGGTGACCCTGCCAGTAGCCAATATGTCCAACTCGACCAGATTAACAAGCAGAATGTCGATCAGCTGGAAGTGGCGTGGACTTTCGATACAGGGGACAGTGCCATGTATCAAACCAACAACCTGATTGTAAATGGAATCCTTTATACGGCTACACCACATAGCAGAGTGATTGCCCTCGATGCCACCGATGGAAGTCATCTCTGGACCTTCGATCCATCAGAAGTGAAGGATTCACTATCTGATACAGATCAGAGGGGGATCATGTACTGGAATGATGGTCAGGCTGGTAGAATTTTTACTTCAAAGGGAACCTACCTCTTTGCACTCAATGCCAAAAATGGAAAGTTAGTGCGTGATTTTGGTCAAAATGGATCTATCCATCTTGGAGAGCAGCTGGATGTGGAGGGTCAACCTAAAGTTTACCTAAACACGCCAGGCTACATATACAACGATGTTTTCATTATCGGAACCAATGTTCCAGAGAATGTTCCCGGAGCGGTAAGGGCCTTTGATCTTAAAACAGGTATAAGAAAATGGATCTTTCACACTTTGCCAAGACCCGATGAATTTGGATCCGAAACCTGGCCTGAAGGATACCTGGAACGCACCGGTGGGGCTTCGGACTGGTCAGGGTTAGCTATTGACACCGCTCGCGGTATGGTGTTCCTATCGACGGAAACTGCCGGTCCTGATTTTTACGGGGGTAACAGATACGGTGAGAACCTGTTTGCCAATTCAGTGGTGGCACTGGATGCTGAAACCGGTGAAAGGATCTGGCATCGTCAATTGGTACATCATGACCTATGGGATCTGGATTGCCCCTCTCCACCTAACCTGTTGACGGTAACTCATGAAGGAGTCACAAGAGATGTAGTTGCCCAGGGTACCAAGATGGGCCTATTGTTCGTGTTTGACCGGGAAACCGGTGAACCACTCTGGCCCATTGAGGAAATACCGATTGAACCATCGCGTATTGCCGACGTGAAATCGTGGCCGACACAACCTTTCCCTACGAAACCTCCTCCACTGATGAGGCAGAGATATACCGAAAACGATATTTCCAATATCTCTCCGCGAGCTGAAATGATGACCCGGGAAGTTTTGGCGCAATCTGGAAATTACGGGCCCTATCCTCCGCCCAGTCTGGAGCAGGTTATTATGTTTCCGGGATATGATGGAGGTATGGAATGGGGAGGTTCCGCTGCCGATCCTGATGGAATTTTGTACGTAAATGTCAACGAAATGCCCTGGTTTTATCAATTGGTTCCGACGGGATCGGATGGAGGTGTTCCTCTCTCCCTGGGAGAAAGACATTATCGCATACAATGTGCTTCTTGTCATGGCATCGACCGGCAAGGTAATCCAGGTGGCGGATTTCCCGCAGTAGCAGACGTGCGGGAAAGATTGCCCAGAGAGATGGTGGAGAACATCATCGAGCATGGAGGTGGGCGAATGCCATCTTTTCACCGGCTTTCGGAGACCCGGAAGAAAGCCATTGTAGATTTTTTGTATGGTGTTGAGACAGAAAGTGAGGGAGCCGGTCCTGATGAAAATGATCCGCCATATGCTTTTCGCGGATTTCAGCGCTGGTTTGATGACGAAGGTTATCCGGCTATCAAACCACCCTGGGGAACGCTTAATGCTGTAGACCTCAATACCGGAACCATCAAATGGAAAGTTCCCCTGGGTGAATTCGAAGAACTAACGGACCGTGGCATTCCCATCACCGGAACTGAGAACTACGGTGGACCGGTGGTAACTTCAGGTGGGGTCATTTTTATCGGAGCTACGGCTGATGGCAAGATGCGTGCCTTTGACAAGGACACGGGAGCAGTCCTTTGGACCCACGATTTGCCCTTTGATGGTAATGCTACCCCCAGTACATATATGGTAGATGGTAAACAGTATGTTGTCATATCCGCAGGGAATGCCAAGAAGAAACCTGTATACGGGGGGATGCTGGTGTGCTTTACTTTACCAGATTAAAAGCGGAGCGGTACATCAATATCAGACTTTTGTTTCCTCGATAGGGATCTGTTTCCTATGTTTGCACCATCAATTCATTTACGCATGAGTACCGTTGAAGAAAGTTCGAAGAAATACTGGATGTACACAGGCATTTCCCTGGTGGCAT
>JAUILF010000504.1 GCA_030433135.1 Bacteroidia bacterium
CTGGATACGGGTTTTAATCACCTGATCAGGCCCATGTTTTATGATAGCTATCACGGTGTGGTAAATATCAGTAATCCCGATGGCAGGGATAAAATCTATTCGTTGGTGGGCTATATTTGTGAGACAGATACCTTTGCCTGGAATCGTCCCATTCATGAAATCTCCAGAGGTGATATCATTGCCTTTAAGAATGCCGGAGCCTATTGCTACATGATGTCAAGCAACTACAATACCAGAGAGAGGCCGGCTGAAGTGATGATTCACGAGGGAAAAGACTATCTGATCAGACGCAGGGAAACTTTTGAAGATTTGAGGGATTTACTCACTGATCCGGAAATACCCTTTGAGGTTGCACCTACACAGGTAGGGTAACGGTTTTGTCACTACTCTAGCTGCCACCTTCGGTGAAAGAGCCATGCTAAAAGCCAACCCACCAGGGATCCGACGAAAAGACCACCGAGTATATCCAGGGGGTAATGTACTCCCACGTAAACCTGGGATAAGCCGATGGTCACTGCCCACAATGCCAGCAGGACTCCCCACCATTTTTTTCTACCGTGTAGCAGAAAAATCAGAAAGGATGCCAGAGCAGCGTGATTGGTGGCATGTGAGGAAGTAAAGCTATACCCTCCCCCGCATCGTATTCGGGAAATGACTTCATCCTTGAGTTCAGGCTGATTACAAGGTCGCAACCTTTCCACATTTTTCTTAATCCATTGGGAGCTGATGGTATCAGAAAACCCGATAGTAAGCACAATGAACAGGATCATCCAGAGTCCATTCCGGGGAAAATTCCAAATCAGAAAGGTGAGGATAAATATGTAGAGAGGAGCCCAGAACAGTTTGTGACGATATAATGGAATAAAGGAATCCATCCATGAGGATTGAAATCCATTGATCCATAGAAAAAGCCGTTCATCCAGGGAGAGCAGGTATTCCAGACCTTCAGTCATACTTCTTTTGTGTGCATCGATAAAGGTTGCAAATTTATACCTTTGCCGCACCATTTAACCGGGATTATGTGTTTGCTAATGCATATTCCCGGTTTAACCACAGATAAAACGATAAACCTTTGACACTGATTAAGTCCATCTCGGGAATTCGCGGCACCATCGGGGGCGCTGCTGGGTCAAACCTCAGTCCAATTGATATTGTGGAATGTTGCTCGGGCTATGGGAGCTGGCTTTTGCAGCAGGGAAAAGGAAAGAAGGTCATCATAGGCCGGGATGCGCGCATTTCGGGCAAACTGGTGCAGGATCTTGTGGTGGCAACCCTTCGGGCACTCGGTATCGATGTGGTCAACCTTGGATTGTCCACCACTCCGACCGTCGAAATGGCGGTCATCCATGAAGAAGCTTCCGGTGGAATTATTTTGACAGCAAGCCATAACCCCCGTCAATGGAATGCACTGAAATTTCTCAATGCAAGGGGCGAATTTATCAGCGCTGATGAAGGGGCGACCATTCTTCAAATAATCGAGGCCAGGGATTTTACATTTGCCGATATTGATACCCTGGGCACTGAGGTCATTGTCACAGATTACATAGACAAGCACATTCAACATATCCTTGATCTGCCTCTGGTTGATGTGGGTTTGGTGAAGTCAAAACGATATCGCGTCGCCGTGGACTGCATCAATTCCACCGGCAGTATCTCTGTGACTCCTCTTCTGGAAGCATTGGGATGCGAAGTCACGCTGCTTAATGACGATATGACGGGAGATTTTGCCCATAACCCAGAGCCACTTCCGGAGCACTTGACTGAGTTGTCAAAACGATTGCAGGAGGGTGATTTTGATCTGGGGATAGCTGTAGACCCTGATGTGGACCGGCTGGTCTTTGTTTGTGAGGACGGTACTCCTTTTGGTGAGGAGTACACGATAGTCACATTGGCGGATTATATTCTGTCTGGCCACCGGGGAAATACGGTATCTAACCTCAGTTCAACCCGCGCTCTAAGCGATATTACATTATCACATGGAGGGACTTACCATGCCTCAGCGGTGGGTGAAGTCAATGTGGTACTGAAGATGAAGGAAGTTGAAGCAGTCTTTGGCGGAGAAGGAAACGGAGGGGTTATTTATCCTCCACTTCACTATGGACGGGATGCCCTGGTCGGTATAGCTTTGTTTCTGACCTTTCTGGCCAAGAAGGATATGACGGTATCTGCCTTGCGCAATACATACCCCGATTACGTGATCAGTAAACAGAAAGTAGAGCTTGGTGATGGTATGGATCCGGACCAGGTAATTGCTGCCATGCAGACGAAGTACCATGACCATCCACATAATAACGAGGATGGACTAAAACTGCTGTTTGAAACCGAATGGGTGCATATGCGCAAGAGCAATACCGAACCGATTATTCGGATTTATGCTGAAAGTACGTCAGTAGAGAAGGCAGATCAACTTGCAGCCAGATTTGTGGAAGAAATACGCAGCTTGACCTGAGGCAAGTTTGCACTTAAATACGTGTTTATGGAAAGAGCCTATTTTGACAATGCAGCCTCCACTCCTATTTTTCCGGAAGTAGTCAAAGCCATGGGCTCCGTTCTGCTTGAAAACTATGGCAATCCTTCCTCCATACATCAACATGGACGAAATGCCCGGAGTACCATTGAAGATGCCCGTAAGAAGGTAGCAGGCCTATTGAAAGCCAGTATTGGAGAGATCTTTTTCACCAGTGGAGGAACCGAAGCCAACAATATGGCTTTAAAGTGCAGCGTCCGGGACCTTGGGATTCAGCGTATTATCACCAGTCGAGTAGAGCATCACTGTGTTTTGCATACGGTTGAGAGGTTAGGTGTGGATGTGCAGATAGACTTTGTCGATGTCGATGCAGATGGTTTGCCACGTCTGGACCACCTGGAGACTTTACTGAAATCGGATCAGGGAAAGACCCTGGTTTCGTTGATGCATGCCAATAATGAAATCGGCAGCATGATAGACCTGAAGGATGTGGGAACACTTTGCCGTACCTATGACAGCCTGTTTCATTCTGATACCGTACAAACCGTAGGACATTATCCTATCGATCTCTCAGTATTGCCGATCGACTTCATATCGGGATCAGCGCATAAGTTTCATGGACCCAAAGGTGCCGGGTTTGTCTACATCAGGCAGGGTACGGGAATTGGTCCCTACCTGGACGGAGGTTCACAGGAAAGAAATATGCGGGCAGGGACGGAAAACATATCAGGTATCACAGGATTGGCTATGGCCATGACCAGGTGCTGTGAGGGTATGGAAGCAATGGCCACAAATGGGATCACCTCTTCAGCTTCTCTGTATGCCATTGTCGCACACAGCCTGTCTCAGCAGCTTTGCTCTCTACGTAAATCAGGCCACGATACCAAACTGGCACACGAACTGCTGTTCGATTCGCCAGATTTGTATGCCAAATATTTATTGAGTTCAGGCAGTC
>JAUILF010000505.1 GCA_030433135.1 Bacteroidia bacterium
TGAAAAGAAGCAAAAATCTAGTCAACTCCTTGAGGTGGCGGAAAGGGCCCTGACTCATCTGGGTTATTTAGTTATCCGAATCCCGGCTACGGCCTGGGTGGATCGCTTGTATAACCGCTGGATCCATTTGAATTGTATTTATTCATATGTTCTTTACGTTTATTCCCAACACATTGAAATCCAATGTAGATGCCCTAATTATTCAAATGGATAAGGCTACCTTTTCTTTGAAAATTAGTTTCCAATGAATTACAAAATTCACTTCTTTTCATCTGCTTACCAGTTACAAGCGATCTTTATGGCCACTAGGAGTTGACGTCCTTCTACTTATACTTTGTACCTAAAAATCTTGTACGGCCAATGTCTGATCTTCTACTTCATTCTTAAAGGTTTACTCTAACGCTATGATGGAATAGTCAGTAGTAATCATTCTTATTGATGGTAAAATGAATGTGTATATTCAAATTTTGAAAAGCTGGAATTGGATTTACCCACTAAATACGGCTAATAGCCTTTTTATTTTTACACCTTATTAGATACAACTATGAAACTTAACCTCGACATCAAGGTTCCCAGTAGTCAGGCCTGGATAGATGCTGTCATGAGTGATTTCAACGCTTTTTTACAGGACCATGCCGATTGTGAACGCAAGGCATCGGCCATGGCCATGAGCTTTGTGGCCAAATACCCGGACCGGGAGGAAATTATCCCGGAACTGATTGAAACTGCCATCGAAGAACTCGAGCATTTTCAAATGGTCTATGAATTGCTGGCAAACAGAGGCCAGCAACTTCAGCATTCCATCGGTGAAGATCCTTACGCAAAAGCCCTGGTAAAAAAATGTCATTCAGGCAGAAAAGAACGATTTCTTGACAGATTACTGATTGCTTCCGTGATGGAAACCAGGGGGGCTGAAAGATTTAAGATGGTGTCAGACGCCCAGGAAGACCCCGAGATGTTTCGTTTTTACAAGAACTTATGGACATCCGAGGCTAAACACGGTCATCTCTTTGTTAAAATGGCTCTCCATTATTTTGAGAAAGACCAGGTCTATGAACGATTAAACTGGTGGTTGGATGAAGAAGCTATCATTATTGACAACCTGGAAATAAGGCCAGCACTACATTGACATAATATCATGCCAGCCTATTCCGCTGATGACCCCATACTCATTCGATCTTCCCTCCGCAGCCAATCCAGCATGGCATGCTCATCCATGGGGTCATTACCGTGAATTAACCGGTATTGTTCCCGGACAACCAACTGTACGGGTCTGTCAGGGTACCAGTCCCGGCAATGATGCACATACTTGATCACCTGTAGCGCATTAAACCACTGAAAGAACCTCTTTTGGAATGATTTCATACTACCGGTTTGTCCAGCCAATTTCCTGATCCTTTCATGGAATGCAATTTTGTCCAGATAAATGCTCAGAGGCTCTGATAACTTTGAGGTGTCAAGGGTATCAGCAAAACCATCATGAACGGCTCTGATCAGGGGACTCAGGTCATAGAAACTCTGTGGTGCACATGTCAATTGAGGTTGTCCGCTAAGGATATTATCCACGGCCTTCCCGGTACCAAATGGCACCCGGAAAGACGGCCGGGCTGAAGGGTGAACCGTTGTTTCGGGTATCTCTCCAAAATGATCTGCAGCAATGAACTTCTGCAGAAAATGAAAGTCCTCTCCTGCCTGCCTGGTATTCATACCTCCCATTCTCATGTAACCTTCGGATGTCACCGCCATTGATGACCCAACAGTATGGTAGGCAAAAGGAAGACCCGCTTGACGCTGGATATAGATAAAATACCGCAAGTGCATTTCATACCGCATGATAGCCTGCATCAGATCATTCTCAAGGCCTTCTAAATCATGTTCGAAGTAAATGCCCGCAGCCCAATGCTCAGGGTGCCGGTCAAAATACCGGTGAATGGCTTGCATAAAATTGCCATCACAGGTGCAATCCGCATCAAAATTGATAATGAGACCCTTCCCTTTGACCAGGTGGAAACGATGAAGTGCTTCATCCATACCGATCTTTCTGGCCAAACCTACTCCCGCTTTTCTGCTTGGGAGGGATCTGGCACTGATCAGGTGGATCTGAAAGTTCGATGCAGAAAGATCCATCTGACATTGAACAACCTCTTCTTCCGTAGACCTGTTCAAGTCTCTGACCTCAGGTACTTCATCCTCCCGATCATTGACCACCACCAGTACCTCAATGACATGGCCATCACGGTCACAACAAGCAAGTGACTCTAACGCTATGGTAATGTTTTCCTCAGCATATACGGGCATCACGATGATGGTATCTAACTGCTCTGCAGGAGGAACTTTGATCCATGGCTCGTAATTCACATGACGGCTCCGGTACCTCATGTACATCTCCCTATCCATTACCCTTCATGTTATTCATCATCAGTATCTTCGAGGTTCAACTATTCATGGTCAAAGCTTGCAAAATTACATCATAGAAACCCAGTACCTGCCTCCCATTTCCTCTCTGGCACTTGCGATCTCCGGAACCATCCGGTGGGAGAAATATGAAAACTATCAGAAACGCTCCTTTCGCAATAAATGCATCGTAGTCGATTCCAACGGCCTCCAAACCTTGTCTGTGCCGTTGGTTAAAGGAAAGCATCAGCAAATGCCCATTAGCAAGGTCACAATCGCATACGAAGAGCCTTGGCCTGCCCGGCACTGTCAGACCATTCGAAGTGCTTACGGAAGTGCCCCCTACTTTGATTACTACTTCCCTGATTTAGAGACCATACTCACCGGCAATACCAGCTCTCTCTTCAGTCTGAATACTCAACTTATGGAAAAGATCTTACAATGGATTGGACTGGAAGATAAGTTGTCGGTAACAAGCTGCTATCAAAAAGAACCATCGGACGCAGTTGACTTTCGCAATAGTTTTACTCCCAGGAACTATCATCTTCAGCCTTGTCCCCGTTATCTCCAGGTGTTTGCAGACAGGATGGATTTCCAGCCTAACCTCAGTATTCTGGACCTGCTGTTTTGCACCGGACCAGAGGCCAGGGCAGTGCTCAATGAATTTTCAGATCTGCTTTTGAAAAAGCACAGTTAATCTGAGAATACTACCGTTAAACCTTATCTTATGGCTCTCTACTAACAAAACAATAATGAAAAAGCTCGTACTAATTCTCACGTCTATGGCCCTCAATGGGGCTCTTTGGTCACAGGCACTGGACAGCCAGGTGGATGAACTTGTGGGAAGTATATCCGAAAAAGTCATTGAATGGCGTCGTGACATTCATCAATTCCCAGAACTTTCCAATCGTGAATTCGAAACTTCAGCAAAGGTTGCAGCTCATCTAAGGTCACTGGGTCTGGAGGTGAAAACGGAAATTGCCCATACAGGTGTAGTCGGAATACTTCACGGAGACCAAAGT
>JAUILF010000506.1 GCA_030433135.1 Bacteroidia bacterium
AAATTCGGTAGAATAACTCAATGTGAGGTCCATATCGTTATCGAAAAAGAACATCAAATTAGCGTTTGGAAACAAATTAAAATAATTCTGATCATTGGAAACATCAGACTTTAACAGTGCTGCTGTAATATCTGACAATTCTCCCCTGAGACCCAACTGCAAACTAAAATCACCAATCTCATGTGCACCAATAAAGTAGGCAGCATAAATATTCTCATTATATTGTAATTGATCATCAAACTCGGGCAGGGTCACAAATTCTCCATCTTCCTGTTCCTGCACATTAAATTCGTTATTAACTGTACGAATCGCCGCCCTTACACCGGCCTCCAATTTACTGTTTTCACCAAACGGATAAATGTAATCTGACTGGATCAAAAAATTGGTTTCGTCTTCCGTATTACTTGATTTCTGGATCAATGGTAAAATCTGCCTTTGTGTTTCCTGGTAATAATCTGCCAATTCGGTGTCGTCGTCAAGGATATATTTTACCACCGTATTCCATTCGTGATCAGGGTTGTCATAAGTCTTTTTATAATTGATTGACGCTTCCAGATTATGTTCATCTTCCCCCTCCATGACATCTCTGACTGTCTCACTTACCAGTACCTCATCGGCACTATAGTCCCTGTAAATAATGGTTGCATCATTATTGTCTTTACCCGCACGATAAAGCAGCGAGGCTGTAAGTATATTCTGCGCATTGATATTCCAGTCGGTACCCAACTGAATAAAGCCACCCAGACCTCCTCGTGACTGTTCTGTTTCCGTGGTATAGAGACTGGTAACCATTCCGTCTTCAAAGAACTGTCGCGTAGAGGTACCACCTCCAGGAGATCTTCTGTAATCAATACCGAAGTTGGAAAAGAAATTCAGATCCTTTTTTCTATAATTGAGATTATAAGATGCACCGTAATTGGCGGGGTGTCCAAGGGTCACTCCAAACGAACCGTTTACACCTTTCTCCCGATCCTTCTTAAGAATAATATTAATGATACCGGCCTCACCTTCTGCTTCGTATCGTGCCGATGGATTCGTAATAACTTCAACACTTTCAATAATGCTACCCTGCATTCTGATAAGTGCCTCTGTTTCTCCTGCGGACAGAAGACCTGATGGTTGCCCATCAACAAGAATCCGAACACTTTGTGACCCCCTTAAACTAACATTACCCTCAGGATAAACGGTTACCGATGGTACATTGTCCAGAATATCTGCAGCGCTGTTCCCTGTATTGGTCAGATCTTTTCCTACATTAAATACCCTTCGGTCCAGCTTAAACTCCATCTGGCTTTCCTCCGCTCTCACTTCGACCTGTTGTAGAGAAATAGCGTCAGATTTCATTTCGATCGATCCCAGATCCAAAGTGTCTCTTTGGGCTGATACTACCAGATCGGATACTATTTTATCATCAAATCCAATGTAGTGGATCACACCGTAGTATCTGCCCGGTGGTACTGACAGTAAAAAAGATCCATTGTCAGTAGAAAGGGCACTTTGAACTACAGAACTATCTTTTGGGGTATGGATGGCTATGGTTGCAAATGGAAGTGGCTTATCGGATTCCTGCTCAACCAACACCCCCTTGAGATATACCACTTTATCTGAATCAGGTGTCTGACTCACAACTGATGTCAAAGGAAATAAGGTTAGAACAATAAGAAAGGAAAAAACTAATTTAGATAAGGACAAATTCATAATGTTATTAGGCTCTCGCATGACCAGGACTAGCTAGTAGAATTACTTTGGTCTGGAATTAATCCCGGTCGGATTCTTGAATAATACACTCATACTTATCAACTTTACATCGTTGACAGGATGAGTCACAACATTTAATTAGGTCTTCATCTACTATACGAACAGGACAAGTGGCAGCAAAGTTCGTTTTGACCGCTATTCCCCCTGGTCAGACAATCGAAAACTCCAGATCACGGTAGCAAGAATAAGAGCTGCTGAAAGGATGAAAATGGATGCATACGTCCAGCCTGCATCCAGAAGAAGACCGTAACTGAGAGGTCCGAGCGCGGTACTGAAGACAATAACCATGGAAAAGAAACTCCGTACCGCCCCGATTCGATCCTTTCCAAACACTTCAGCATACAGTGCGTTTCTGACGGTACTTCCTGACCCATTGGATGCACCAAAAAGAGCCAGGGCTACAGGATAGGAAAACGGATGGGTCCAGAAAGCCAACACAAGCATTCCAACACAATAAGGTATCATCATAAACGGAAACATACGTCTGGCCGAAAACTTGTCCACCAGGGGACCTGAGGTCAGCATAGACAATGCATTGACCACTGCATATGCAGATAGAGAGGCTGCCACCCAGGAAGGTTCCCAACCCCGGCTGTATCCAATCTTGATCTGAAAGAAGAAAATAGCTGTATTTAAAAACCCCAACATAAATACTGAAGGTGCGATAATCCAAAAGGTTCTATTCTTCAATAAAAGATACGGATTGGACTTTTTTCCTTCTGTGCTACCCTGATCTCCAGTAGGAACTAATAAATCCCTTGACTGATTCTGAAGCAAGTAAAGACTAATGGGCAAAACCAGAAGTAGTAAACTGAGAGCAGATACCTGCAGGGTGGATCTCCATCCGATCAGGGCAATTCCCGTTGCTACAATCAGTGGGAGCGTGACTTCACCAAGGGGATGACCAAGTGTCGCTATACTGATAGCTTTTCCCCGGTCACTCTCAAAAGCACGCGCCATAGTAGACACGGAGGTGTGTCCCATCAGACCCTGACCAAAAAACCGCAAACCAAAAAAACCAACCAGCACGATAATGGGATTGAAGGCAATAGAGAAAATGATGCAAGCAACCGCATAACCGATCAGTACAAACATGGTAAATCTCCTGAGCGGCCAGTAGTCGATCCATCTACCTACCCACGGCAAGGCAAAGGCCGATGTCATCGTAGCAGCAGCATATAATGAACTCAGGGCGGTGTTGGACAAACCAAATGTGGTCTCAATTTCCGGGATATATAACGAGATCAGAAATGTCTGACCGAAACTGGAAAACAGTGTCAACAATAGTCCAAACAGAACCAGAGTCCGATGATGATAGGCAAAACTGATGAGTTGCTGCATGCCCGAAATTTTGCCGCAAATGTAGTATAAACACGTGCAGTCTGAAACATATCAATGATATCAATATGTTATTTTCATAGGCCTTCAGACATTAATTGAAGCAACTATTGAAAGCTGATATAATTGGGTGGCTCAATGTGATTGAGCCTTAAATAGACAATCAACTGCGCCCTATGGTGGGTAACATGATCAGCCATAAGCAGGAAAAACTGGCGACGGGTTCGTTCGAATTGAGCATAGTCTCCTGTATCATCCAGCTTGGCTGGGTCATAATTCAAGATAAACTCTTCCACTCTATCAAATTGCCGGGATAC
>JAUILF010000090.1 GCA_030433135.1 Bacteroidia bacterium
AATTTTAAGCATGTCAAAAATCTTGGTCACCGGAGGAGCCGGGTATATTGGGAGTCATACTGTTGTTGACCTGTTGGATAATGGATTTGAAGTAGTCTCGGTGGATAACTTTGACAATAGTAGCCAGGAGGCTCTGGACGGCATCGAGCGCATTACAGGAAAGAAGATCAAAAACTACCAGGTCGACATATGTGATCTGGATGCATTAAGAGAAATATTTCGGGAACATAACATCCTGGCCAGCATTCATTTTGCTGCCTACAAAAGTGTGGGTGAATCAGTGGCTGACCCATTACTTTATTACCACAACAACCTGGCCGGCATGGTCAACCTGCTCAAGTGCCACGCTGAATTCGGGATCAAACATCTGATCTTTTCCAGCTCATGTTCGGTCTACGGAAATACAGATGTGTTACCGGTCACTGAAGATACACCCTGGAGTGAAGCTGAATCTCCCTATGGTCGTACCAAGCAGATTTGCGAACACATGATAAGGGAATATGCGGCTACTCAACCGGATCAGAGCTTTGTCTTGCTCCGGTATTTCAATCCAGCCGGAGCGCATGAAAGCATTGAGATCGGAGAAGCTGCTCAGAACAAGGCCACCAATCTCGTTCCTGTCATTACCGAAGTAGCCATCGGTGAACGCCCCGAACTGCTGGTCTTCGGTGATGACTACCCTACTCGTGACGGTAGTTGTATCCGTGATTTCATTCACATTATGGATCTGGCCCATGCTCATACCCTGGCACTTCAATTTTTGATAGCTGGAAAGAACCCAAACCAGTCCGAAGTCTTTAACCTGGGGACAGGAAAAGGGACCTCCGTGCTTGAAGCTGTCAAAGCATTTGAAAAAGTAAGTGACCAGCTCCTGAATTACAGGATTGCCCCACGAAGATCTGGCGATGTAGTATCGGTCTATGCTGATTATCAAAAAGCTAAAGAATTGCTGGGATGGAATCCCGAAAGGACCGTAGAGGAGATCATGGACACAGCATGGAAATGGCAACAAAAAGTGTCAACCTGAAACAGGCATATAATGCAAAACGGAGGTTAGTTCTCTCTTCAAATATTTGGATGCTGCCTGACGTAACTCCTCCTCAGTAAGACTGGCATAGATATCGACTTCACTATTGATCAGTTCGACGTTACCGATTAACTCGAAAAAACAGAGGTTCATGCCCTTGTTTAGGGTTCCTGATTCCGAAAAAGTTACATTAGACTCCGTGTTGTTAATCAACTTTTCGATGATGTGGTCGCTCCATTTTTCAGTAATAACCCGATCAATAAGTTTCCAAATCTGGTCCTCAACCTGATCGAGACTGACACCTGATACCAGTTGTCCTTCAATGATAAACAACCCGCTATCAAGTGTTCCTGTGATGTAGGCATCTACATTTGCCAGCAGGTGATGCTCTTTTACCAACTGTTGATATAGCAGCGAAGATCTTCCATCAGACAATAAGTCTGAAAGCAGATCCATCTGGTAATAAGCCCTGTGGCTTCTTTCCGGCATGGGAAAGATCATATAAAATGCTTCGAAAGGCACTTTGGATTCGAGCTTTACCCTACGAGATCGATATTCCTCCAGATCATAGGTATACGTTTTGACCGGGTCATACTTTCCGTTGAATGAACCAAAATACTTGTCAACCATTTTCCAGGCCTGGTCGGTTTCAATATTACCAGCGATAGACATAATGGCATTTCCGACGTGATAGTGTTGATGATAAAATTGATTTACGTCATCCAATTCAATCGAAGCGATCTCCCTTTCATCCCGGCCAATGACTGGCCACTGATAGGGGTGATCCTTGTAAATCAGGGGTAAAACGTGATGCCACATATCCCCATAGGGCAAGTTTAGACAGGTCTCATAAAGTTCTTCTATAACTACTTGTTGTTGAATACTAAGCGTATTCTGAGTAAGGTTGAGATTTGATAGTCGATCTGATTCCAGCCAAAGCAACGTCTCCATATTATTGGCAGGACCATAGCTGTAGTAATTGGCATAATCACTATTGGTATAGGCATTGTTTTCACCTCCTGCCTCCTGCACCGGCGTATCAAAATCCGGAACTCTCGCTGTTCCCGAAAACATCAGATGTTCAAAAAGGTGAGCAAGTCCCGATTTTTTTGGCGGATCATATTTTGATCCTGCCTTAAATAATAGATTAACTGCGACCAGAGGAGTACTTCGATCCTGATGCAATAGAATGGTCAATCCATTATCCAATTGCGCTCTTTCGTATCTAACCATATGATTCTATATTCTCCTCCCGGGTAGCGGGCAAAGGTATAGCAAATAGCTGAGGACTGATAACGAAATCGAACTACCAGATCCACCAGCAAATCAAAGAGGTGTTGCCCAACCAGTCCCAAAGTCCGGTGATTACTTCCAGCGCTCCATGCCATTCCACCAAAGATTTATCTACCTTAGAAAGTATATGGAACTGCCTGATTTCCCCCGCTTCTCATTTCAATCTCATACCGGAGAAATAACCGGTGCTGATAGTCAGCATGAATCATACGGGGAGCAGAACCTCCGTTCGGTATATCGCAAGCCTACCTATCAGGATCCTCGCTATGATTCGTTTATAGCAGGAAGACCACCCTATCTTCGGGGCCCCTATGCCACCATGTATACAGGCAGGCCCTGGACCATCAGGCAATACGCCGGTTTTTCAACAGCGGAAGAGAGCAATGCATTTTACCGTAAGAACCTCAAGGCTGGCCAGAAGGGTTTGTCGGTAGCATTTGACCTGGCTACGCACAGAGGTTATGACTCTGACCATCCTCGGGTAAGTGGAGATGTTGGTAAGGCCGGTGTTGCCATCGATTCAGTGGAAGATATGAAGATTCTCATGCAGGATATTCCATTGGACCAAATTTCCGTATCCATGACTATGAATGGAGCAGTTATTCCCATCCTGGCATTTTTTATTGTGGCTGCCGAAGAATCGGGTGTATCCATGGACAAACTAACGGGAACTATTCAGAATGACATTCTGAAAGAATTTATGGTGAGAAACACCTACATCTATCCTCCGGCTCCCTCTATGCGCATTGTAGCCGATATATTCCGGTTTCTATCTGTGAAAATGCCCAAATTCAATTCGATTAGTGTAAGTGGATACCATATGCATGAGGCAGGAGCCAGTGCAGACCTGGAAATCGCATACACTCTGGCAGATGGCCTGGAATACCTGCGGACAGGCATAAAAGCCGGATTGGACATTGATTCCTTTGCACCCAGGATTAGCTTTTTCTGGGGAATCGGCATGAATTTTTTTACCGCGATTGCCAAAATGAGGGCAGCCAGGCTGATCTGGGCCAAAATGGTTCGGTCCTTCAATCCCTCCAATGAAAAATCCATGTCACTCCGCACCCACAGCCAGACATCAGGATGGAGTCTCACTGCTCAAAATCCATACAATAATATAACCCGGACGGTTCAGGAAGCTCTGGCAGCCATTCTCGGAGGAACCCAGTCCCTCCACACCAATGCCTTTGATGAAGCCCTGGCACTGCCGACCGACTATTCAGCGAAAATCGCCAGGGACACACAGCTGATCCTCCAAAAGGAAACGGATCTCTGTAGTGCAGTAGATCCATTTGCCGGATCGTACTACCTGGAGCACCTGACACGAAGTTTGCATGACAAAGCCTGGTCCTGGATCAATGAGATCGAGGAAACCGGAGGCATGACCAGAGCTATTGAACAGGGCATCCCCAAAAGACGCATCGAAGAATCAGCCGCCCGACGTCAGGCCAGGATTGATAGTAATGCTGAAACGATCGTGGGTGTAAATAAATATCAATTCGATGATTCAGTTGATCTCGAACTGCTGGCTATTGATAACCAACAGGTCTATAATACTCAGATAAATCGACTGAGTCAGGTGAAATCAAAGAGAAATGCGACAACGGTAAAATCGGCGCTGGAGCACTTGAGATTGGCAGCAGCTGATTCGCAGAGCAACCTCCTGCAAGTCGCCGTGGAAGCTGCCAGAGCACGTGCCACCTTGGGAGAAATATCACTGGCCATGGAAAAGGAGTATGGCAGATACAAACCGGAGATTAACGTAATTTCGGGAGTATATGCACAGACCATGCACAATGAGAAATCTTTTCTTGAAGCGAGGCGATTGACCGATCAATTTGCAGCAAGGTTTGGGCGAAGGCCACGCATCATGGTCGCAAAACTGGGGCAGGATGGTCATGACCGGGGTGCCCGAATAATTGCTACCGGATTTGCTGACCTTGGCTTTGATGTAGATGTAGGACCTTTGTTTCAAACGCCGCGCGAAGCAGCCGTTCAGGCAGCCGAAAATGACGTACATTTCCTGGGAATTTCATCCATGGCAGGAGCACATAAAGACCTTGTACCACAGGTATTCAGGGAATTGAAAAAAATTGGTCGCTCAGATATCAGACTGGTCCTGGGAGGCATCATCCCCGAAAAGGATCATCAGGAGCTGTTTGACATTGGAGTTACAGCCATCTTTGGCCCCGGCACACCCATACCTGCAGCCGCCATCCAATTGATGCAGTTGACGACTGGCTAGTTGGCTATTTGGCAAGTTGGCCAGCCAGAGGCTGGTAAACTGGTTGGCTAGCCCAGGACCTCTCTGCCATTCGCTTAATGGCTAACGGGCCAACCGGCTAACCGGCTAACGGGCCAACCGGCTAACCGGCTAACGGGCCAACTGGCCAACTGGCTAACAGGCTAACTGGCTAACTGGCCAACCGGCTAACGGGCTAACTGGCCAACCGGCTAACGGGCTAACTGGCTAACTGGCTGGCTAACTAACATAAAACAGATCTGAGGCAATGCGGTCGGCAAAGAGCTTTCCCTTGCGGGTTAACCTGTATTCCCGGCCCTTCTGGGTAATATGCCCGACTTCTCTGGGAGCTTCAATATGTTGATGGAAATGGCTTAGATACTCAGGCCCAAAGGCAGTGATTTCCTCTGTATGGCAGCCCCACATAGTCCGCAATCTCGTCATCACATATTCGTTGTATTGATCTGTTTTGGTAAGTTTCTCGGAGGTAACGGGCAATTTATCCTCCCTGATGGCTTTCATATACTGCATGTTATTGGCGACATTCCAGGACCTCGAGACTCCATTATAGGAATGAGCTGAAGGTCCAACACCCAGGTACGGGGAATTCTTCCAGTAGTTGGTATTGTGTACAGCCTGAAAGCCGGGCAGGGCAAAATTTGAAATTTCATAGTGCTCAAATCCGGCTCCTTCCAGTCTGTCCATCAAATAAACAAACTGTTGCTCTACCAGCTCATCTTCAACCACTGTCACCTTGCCTTTTTGGACCAGATGCCCCAAAACGGTCCCTTCCTCCACGGTCAGTGCATAACAGGAAATGTGTTTGATTCCATAATCAACAACGATATCCACATTTCTTTTCCAATCATCCATCCCCAGACCAGGTACACCATAAATCAGATCCACCGAAAAGTTATCAAATCCCTTGTCCAGAGCCAGTTCAATAGCTTTGCGAGACTGGCTACCGTTGTGGGCCCTGTTCATAAAGGTCAGATCATCATCGTGGAAAGATTGCACGCCCAGACTTAAACGATTTACTCCCACCTGTGCCAGATCTTCGAGCAATGGCACGGTTATATCATCCGGATTGGCTTCAATCGTTATCTCTGCATCACTGGAGACTTCAAATGTGCCATGAACGCCATCCATAAGCTTCCGCAAGCCCCTCGACGATAAAAGTGAAGGTGTACCTCCCCCTAAATACACCGAAGTCAATGCTTCGCCCTGCAGGTAAGGTTGTCGCAGTGAAAGTTCACGATTGATACACGCCACCATGGAGTCTGCAGCTGATAAGTTTGTTGAAAAATGAAAATTACAATATGTGCAGGCCTGTTTACAAAAGGGTATATGTATATAAAGACCGGCCATAAAGCGCGTTGTAGTTAAGCAATGGAATATAACCCATGTTCAGGTTAACCTATTCACATAAGGCTGGTTTATTCAACAGGGAACAAATATACATTTTCCGAAAGGGCACTGGTTTGTTTGTCCTGCAGTTGCTTTGTGTGTTTCTATTTGCTGTTCCTTCCCTTTCGCAAACTACAGCATTGGAATGGCATATGGATAAGGCACTCGCCAGAGAAGCCAACATTCTTGCGAACCTTCCTGATTCTGTGGCATCTGACAGCCTCGATGACTCCATGCAAATGGTCATAAGACAATTGCAACAGGCATCCTATCTCGAAGCATCTATAGACAGTACAGTGAAGACAACTACCGGAACTGAAGTTTACCTCCATATTGGGCCGTCCTACCAATGGGCATACCTGGATTTCTCACAGGTTCCCACAGTTATTCAGGACGATCTGAAGGCTCGCATTAAATCTGATCAGCCCGTAAATAAGCAACAGATTGATCAGGTTTTTGATCAGATATTGCAAATTGCAGAAAACAAAGGATATCCCTTTGCTGCGGTTTCGCTTGCCGATGTAGGAGTTGACCAGGGAAAGATCAGGGCTGTGGTGAATATCAAGCTTAATGAATCCATCCAGGTCGAACGGATCAAGGTTGCCGGAGATTTGAAATTGAAACAGGCCTATCTCCAACATTATCTGGATCTACAACCCGGGGATCCGTTTGAAAAGGATAAGATCATACAAGCAGAAAACAGATTGGAAAGCCTGTCTTTCGTGGAAATGTATCAAGAGCCTACCGTAGACATCCTCGGCAATGCAGCAACCGTCAACCTGTACCTGGATAAACGCAATGCAAATCGTTTTGACATCCTGTTGGGCTTAATGCCCAGTCCTCTGGAGAACCGAAGGTTCCAATTAACGGGAAATGTCGATGTGGATCTGATCAATCAACTCGGCAGTGGAGAGCGACTTTGGATGAATTTTGAGAGCCTTCAGCCGGGAGTACAGGAACTCGAACTTGCCGTCAACTTTCCTTTCATCTTTGGGTGGCCATTCGGCGCCGACGGTCATTTTGATCTATATAAAAGGGACTCTTCCTATATCGACATCGGATACGAAATAGGAATCCAGTATTTTACCAAGAGGAGCAATTATGTCAAGTTTTTTACTGAAAGAGATGCTACCAACCTGATCAATGTTGATACCGATCAAATCAGGGCTAGCAAAGAACTTCCACCTTTCCTCGATCTGTCTCAGCAATTGTTTGGTGTGGAATATTTTCACGAAAACTTTGACTACCCCTTCAACCCCAGGCGTGGCTTCGAACTCCGAATCCGGGCAAGTGCCGGAAATAAGAAAATAGCGGAAAACGAAACCATTATTTCCATTACTGATCCTGAAGATCCATCATTTGATTATGCCTCCCTTTATGATGATCTGGATCTCAACAGTTTCCTTTACCGGCTACAGGCAGACATCAGTTACTTTATACCCATTTTTGACATTAGCACCATCAAACTAGCCAGTAGAAATGGATTGGTGGGATCAGGGCAGGCACTTTTCCTGAACGAACTCTACCGAATAGGAGGCTTCAAATTGTTGCGTGGGTTCAATGAAGAATCCATTTTTTCCAGTTTCTACAGTGTATTTACAACAGAATACCGATTGTTATTCAACCGTAATTCGAACATCTTCCTTTTTACTGATCTAGCTTACAGTGAGGAAAAAACGGATCTGGGATTTGATCGGGACCGCCTGCTGGGATTAGGCGTTGGGCTAAACCTGGAAACCAAAGTGGGCATATTCAATATCAGCTATGCACTGGGTGGACAGAAAGATGTTCCATTATCCCTTCGTACCGGAAGGGTGCACTTTGGAATGGTAGCGCAGTTCTAAAAGAGTCTGGAAATCAGGCAGTAGTGGTGAAAGATGAATTCAGGTAAGAGGTGAAATCATTCATTGCACTGCTCATAGCATATTATGATACCCCTGGTTCAAGAGTAGTAAATGTGATTGAGATATGGTCATAAATATGTATCTTAATCATCTGTACCCCTACCATCTGGTGCTAAAACAGAGGTAAAACATGAGAACATTTAAGCATAAGTTTTCTCCCTCTGTTTAAACCGATTATTCTTTTAAACTAACGGAATGTCATGAAGGAAAATATCGAATTCGATGGTCATTGTGCTTTTGCCATCAGCACGGGAAAAACGGATGTTAAAGGTGGTAAACACACTGCTAAAATCGATGGTAAAACTTATGCTTTCTCAAATCCAGTGGCAAAACTATTGTTTAAAATCCTTCCTAACAGGATTCAGAAGGCCGAAGAGGTCTGGAGTAAATCCAACACAACCTGAGCTGAGGCTATTTGAAATAGCGTCAATTAAAATCTGGCCATTGAGTAATAAAAACCATTGAAACGGAAACAATTTATCACCAGGACAGGCATAGCCTGCATATCCTCATTAATTCCCACAACAGCCATTTTCATGTCGGCAAATCCCGAAGAATATGTATTTGTTGATGACGGTAAAATACCCAACAACAAATTACCACTACTACTTTATCAAAATGCCTTTTCTGAAAGGGGCAGTAGCGGAGCTGACTGGCTTGAACGCCAATTCAAGATCAACGATTGGACTAATTCATGGAGGAATGGAATTTATTCATTCCATCATTACCACAGCACTTCCCACGAAGTATTGGGTGTATACTCCGGTAATGCTTTAGTCCATTTGGGTGGAGAAAAGGGTGAAAAAATAAAGATTAAGGCCGGAGATATCATCATCATTCCCGCAGGAGTCGGTCACAAAAATCTGCAAAGTAACGGCCTCGGAGTGCTTGGTGCCTATCCTGAAGGGCGAAACTGGGATCTACTCCGTGGGCTACCGGGGGAGCGACCGCAGGCCGATAATAATATCGCCGCCTTACCCATTCCCGGTCAGGACCCTTTACTGGGAGCATCAGAAGGATTGGTCAACATCTGGAAAAAATAATATTGAATTGATTAAGATCACCTACAATGAGCGATACACCTTCTGCACTGGGCATAATACCCGTCTTGCCATCATCTGATATAAAACGGGATTTGGAGTGGTACGAAAAACATACCGGATTCGCCTACTACTTCGGTGATGACGGTTATGCCGGACTTCGCCGGGATAATTTGGAAATTCACCTGCAATATCATCATGGCAATGTAGAAGACCCCATGCCGGATGGTTCGGTGATCAAGATCTTTGTCAAAGACATCCAGCCATATTTCGAGGAGTTCCTATCTCGCGGGACGGTTCCCAAAGACAAATTACGAATGAACACCCCCTGGGGCACACATGAATTTGGTTTCTATGACCTTAACAAGAATGCCATTTTCTTCGTACAGGATGCCTAAAGAGATTCTCATCAGGCCATAATATCCTTAACTACATGACCATGCACATCGGTCAACCGGTATCTTCTTCCCTGGTGCTTGAATGTCAGTTTTTCATGATCTACGCCCAGCAAGTGCAAAAGGGTTGCCTGGAAGTCGTGTACATGCACCGGATCTTCGGCAATATTGTATGAAAAGTCATCAGTCTTTCCATAAACCATTCCAGGTTTGATGCCTCCCCCGGCCATCCACATGGAGAAACACCTGGGGTGGTGGTCTCTGCCGTAATTCTCTTTGGTTAGCCTCCCCTGTGAAAAGCTGGTCCTCCCAAATTCTCCTCCCCAGATTACCAACGTGTCATTGAGTAACCCCCTCTGTTTGAGATCTGTTACCAATGCAGCTGAAGCCTGATCACTGGACCGGGCCAGACGCTGAATGTCATTGGGTAAATTCCCGTGTTGGTCCCATCCCATGTGATACAATTGGATAAAGGGCACATCCCGCTCTGCCAATCTTCTGGCCAGAAGACAATTGGCAGCATAGGTGCCCGGCTGACGTGCATCAGGACCATACAGATCAAAGATATAATCCGGTTCATCGGAGAGGTCTGTCACTTCCGGCACACTGGCCTGCATCCGGTAGGCCAGTTCATATTGACTTATTTTGGAATCAATCTCCGGGTCACCCCACACTGCTTTTTGCTCGCGTTCAAGTTCTGCAAGAAAATCCAGTTCACGGCGACGACTCTGACGGTCAATGCCATCGGGATTAGACAAATACAAGACCGGATCATATCCTGATCGAAATCTCACTCCCTGGTGATGAGAAGGCAAAAAACCATTATTCCAGGCTTGCATGTTAAGGTTTTGGGTATCCGGTTTACCTCTGGAAAGCAACACGATGAATGAAGGCAAATTCTGATTAGGGCTACCCAGTCCGTAACTCATCCACGAACCGATACTAGGTCTACCCACCTGCTGTGATCCGGTCTGGAGGAAAATGATGGCCGGCTCATGATTGATGGCTTCAGTATACATGGAATTCACCACACAGATATCCTCTGCAATCTCTGAAATATGTGGTATCAGATTACTGAAATAACCTCCGGTTTTAGGATGCTGCCGGAAATCAAACTTCGAACCTACCAGGGGGAAAGAAGACTGGGCAGCCAACATGCCGGTGAGACGTTGATTGCCTCTTACACTGTCCGGGATCTCTTCTCCCCAGTATTTATTGAGCATGGGCTTATAGTCAAACAGCTCGATCTGACTGGGGCCTCCACTTTGAAATAAATAGATAACCCGCTTCGCTTTGGGAGCGTGATGTAGTGACTGCAGTACACCACCCTGACCACTTACTGGAATGCCCGTTGAAGGTACTATGTCCTGCCCCCTGAGAACACCGGGAACCATGAGTGATCCCAATCCCAGGGCACCAAGTCCCCTGGTTGTAGTCCGAAGAAAATCCCTGCGTGTTTTATTATATCTGGCTCTATCCAGCTCTGTATTTCCAGTACACTTCATGATGTGGTCATTTCTAAATCATCGCCTCCGGTTTTCAGCCTACCTCTAATTTTTATAATAAGCTTCTGTTGTATTCATTACGGTGTTGGCTACCTGGGCCAATCCCGCTACCTGCACCTCCGGCAGGTCATCAGCGGGAGGTTTATGTCCAATGGATAAAAATTCATTCACTTCTGCCGGGTTTTCAGCAAAGTACTCCATTTCCAGAGCAAGTTGCCGGGTCATAATGTTCTCTTCTGCCCTGGTAGGAAATCGGCTGGTCAACAACCGAAAAACCATCGATGCGGCCTGCTTAAGATCACCATCAGCCCTCCTCAATGCCTTTTCTGCAATGGCCCTGCAACCTTCAATCATCTGTGGATCATTTAAAAGGACCAAAGCCTGTAAGGGAGTATTACTTATTTGCCTCCTCACCTGGCATTCAGCCCTGCTGGAGGCATCAAAAATCAACATTCCCGGAGGTGGCATATTTCGTTTCCAAAAAGTATAAATACTACGGCGGTATAGACCGTTTTCATAATCCACCTCATATTCAGGGAAAAAGCCATGCGTCATCACTTCCTTCCACAAGCCGGGCGGCTGATAGGGGAAAACTGAAGGTCCACCGATCTTGGGGTCTAGTAATTCGCCGGAAGCTAATATATTGTCCCTGATCATCTCTGCAGTGCGCCGATAACGGGGACCACTTGCCAACAAACTATTACCGGGATCAATATCCTCCAGTTCAGGCCTGATAACAGACGATTGCCGATAGGCAGCGGTCATTACCATCATCTTCATCAATCGCTTGACATTCCATCCATTTTTCTGGAAATCGAGTGCCAGCCAGTCCAGCAGTTCGGGATGGGTGGGCAACGACCCCTGGCTTCCAAAATCCTCCACCGTTTCAACGATACCTGTGCCAAATACCAGGTACCACATCTGGTTTACAGCAACCCGTGCAGTCAGTGGATTTTCGGGGTGAATCAGCCACTGACCCAGTCCCAAACGGTTCCGGGGGAAGTGATCAGGCCAGGGCATAATGGCTTCGGGAACATCCGGCAGGACTTTTTCTCCATGGGCATCATATACTCCTCGCTCCAGGATATAAGTTGGTCGTGGTTCGGTAAGGTCTCCCATGACCATGATCTCCTGTACCGTATCTATAGTTTCAATCTCCCGTGCCTGTAGTTTCCTCAAGTGCTCACGCCTGGTTTCCAGGTCCACGTCCACAAACAAATCATAGAAATCATCCAACCGGTCGCCATCTGTCTCTAATGCTTCCTCAAACAGCCTGGTTCCCTCGACTTGATTGTAGAGATACAGAGCTACTACGGGATCTGCCTCCCGGTTCAAAATGCGGACCTCATCTACCAGACCACCGGTAAAGTCCTGATCATAGTGCCTTTTGCCGATGATAATACCTGTGTAGGGCTTGTATACAGTAGCTTCATCGTAAAAATAAGGCAGGGTAGAGCGATACAAGTGGTTCCTGTGGATCTCTTTTCCAATGTTTTGTCCATTTCTATATAATTGCATACCGGATGCATCAGAAGAACCATCATATGTCCACACAAAGTGGACCCATTCATTGATGGGTAGTGGATCTTTCAGGTAGATATCAATAGACTGGTAAGGATGAGCATGATTCAAGCGAAAATGTATTCGGTTACTATCCAGCATCACATCCCAGCCACGATATCCCTGGATACGATCATTACCGTTATAAATCACATGTGCTTCTTCAAATAGCCTGGGAGTATTGATCCAAAAGCTGATCGTAAACGGTTCATTTCTCTCAAATGCCGCTTCATGGCCATTTGCCACAAGCTGGCCCGATGCATCGCTACGAACTGCGAGGCCCTTGATCCCGGTGGCTGGTTCAATCCCACCATAGTAGGTAGCCCTCCTGGCTCCTGGTGTATGATCGGCAGTACTACCATTTCTCATATCATCAAATGTCAAATGAGAAACCGTAGACTCGTCAATAGCTTTTTTCAAAGTATTGGCATTGGTCTGCCCATCTTTCCAATGCCGATACATTGCCTGATTGGATTTCTTCTCGTCTGCAATGGTCTGTGCCTGTTGTTCAATCTCCTGCTCCAGATATTCGTGAATGGCCGCAACTTCTTTTGAAGGCAGTGCCAGCACGGGGCCGGCATTCATAGAATACCTATTGGGTACCATTTGCCCGTTTTCAATCGCATTCAGGCTAAAGATGCCGTCTCCTCTTTCAACCGTAGAATTAAAAAAGGCAAACATTTCAAAATAATTGGACTGACTAAACGGATCATACTTATGATCATGGCAGCGAGCGCAGCCAACTGTCAAGGCCATAAATGCCGATCCGACTGTGTTGGTTCGGTCAGCCACATATTCTACCCTAAACTCTTCCGGAATAATACCTCCTTCCGAATTTTGCTTATGATGACGATTAAATGCTGTTGCCAGTTTTTGTTCTGTAGTTGCATTCTCTATCAGGTCTCCTCCCACTTGCCACAAAATGAACTTATCGTACGACAGGTTTTGGTTGTAAGCGTCAATGACCCAATCTCTATAGGGCCAAAAGGTGTGGTGAAAATCATCCAGGTAGCCTTCTGAATCAGCAAAACGAGAAACATCGAGCCAATGAGCAGCCATCCGTTCTCCATATGCATCAGTTGCCAATAGACTGTCCACAAGCTTTTCATAATAGTCGGAGTCCGGGGTATTCATCCATCGGTCCAGGTCATCGAGAGATGGTGGTAATCCCGTAATATCAAAAAACAGGCGTCTGATCAACTGTTCTCTACCAGCTTCGGGAGCTGGTGAGATATGGTGCTGCTCCCATTTTCCAGCGATGAAATGATCAATCTCATTTTTAGCCCAATCTCCACCATATTCCGGCACCTCAGTAAGGACTGGTTTTGTGAATGCCCAGTGAGGTTTGTATTCCGCTCCCTGGTCGATCCATTTGCCTATCAATGCTATTTCGTATTTACTCAGTTGAAGATGGGACTCCGGTGGAGGCATTATCATCTCAGGATCAGTGGCATTCATTCTCTCAAAAGCAACACTCCGGCTACGATTGCCGGGAACAATAGCTTTTCCACCCATTTCCAACTCCTTTCCTGTAGCTGACTCCTCAAGATCCAGCCTTAAATCAGCTTCTCGATTATTTGCGTCCGGACCATGGCAAACAAAACACCTATCTGACAAAATAGGCCTGATATGAAAATTGAAATCTACTACATCTGGAAGAGTAGCTTCCTGTGTAGTGTCATACTGACATGCCGACAAGATCAAGATTAGTATAAAACCAGGTATGTAGTCCTTCAAAAAATGGCCATTTTCTCGGTCCCTAAGTTACTATTATCATGCAATCCTTGCCGCAAAAACGTACAAGGAAATGAGCTTGACCAATAAGTAAGATAGACAGGAATCCAAAATGTAACCCTGCTGTTCCACCAAGAGTTGTCTCGCTAGTGTCTAACAAAATTCATGATTCGGGGTCCGAACCAGCGTTTATCTAGTACTGGTAAGACATTATTCCAGGCATTTTAGAAAGAATGTTTTTATATTTTGGATCCTGCTCCCAAGTTAACCTGGGGAAACATACCGAGTGTCCTTATGAAGCTTACAGAAGAACAACAAGCAATAGTTGGTTCAAGAGGTGACATCAAAATAAATGCCGTAGCGGGATCCGGAAAAACTACGACTGTAGTTGAATATGCAAAGAGTCGTCCCCGATCAGCCAAAATTTTGTACCTGGCCTTTAATAAATCCGTAAAGTTGGAGGCAGTTCAAAAATTTAAGCAGAAAGGCCTGCACAATGTCAGGGTCGAAACGGCGCATTCATTGGCATATAAGCACGTGGTCTTCAAAAACGACTACAAAGTCCGGGCCCAGGGCTACAAGACGCATGAGATTGCACAGCTTCTGGGTCTTGATGGCAGGGGTGAAAAACATACCAAATACATTATTGCCAACCACATCACGAGATTTATCGCCTATTTCTGTAATAGTGATAAGCACAAAGTACAGGACCTGAACTACCTGGATACTATTACCGATAAGAAAGCACGAACCTTTGTCAGGTCTTTCTATCGATATATAGAAAAACAGACCCGTATTCTGCTAGCAAAAATGGACTCGGGTGACATTGAAATCACGCACGATTTCTATCTGAAAAAGTTTCAATTATCCAGGCCAAAGCTCAATTTCGATTATATACTGTTTGATGAAGCACAGGATGCCTCTGCTGCCATGTTGGATGTAGTGCAAAACCAAAAAGCCGTGAAGGTTATCGTGGGTGACACACATCAACAGATTTATGGTTGGCGCTATGCCATTAATTCACTGGAGAAAACGCCCTTTCAGACTTATCAACTCTCGACCAGCTTCAGGTTTAGCCAGGATATTGCTGACCTGGCCATGGGAACGCTATTGTGGAAAAAATGGTTGGACTCGGAGCCTGACCTATGCATAAAGGGAAGAGGTAAATCCAAAGAAAATACCACCAAAGCCGTAATCGCCAGGACCAACCTGGGACTATTATTGAAAGCCATTGAATATGTGACTGAAAAGAAAAACCTGGAGAAAATATATTTTGAAGGAAATATTAATTCCTATACCTATGCCACTGAAGGAGCATCTCTTTATGACGTCCTTAATCTACACACCAACAGACATTGGATGGTCAAAGACAAGCTGATCAAAGAAATGGGCGACCTGGATGAGCTGGAGGATTATATAAAGAAAACCGAGGACGTTCAGTTGGGTATGATGGTGGAAATTGTAAAAAAATATGGCAACAAGATTCCTTCTATTATAAAGAAAATCAGAAACACGCATATCGAGGGCGATGACAAAACTCAGGCCGAACTAATATTTTCGACGGTACATCGTTGCAAGGGGATGGAGTATGACTCTGTACAATTGGTGAATGACTTTACCAACGAAGAAAAACTCCGGAAAATACTTAACGACATCGACAGGGACAGTCTGGACTACAATAAATTAAACGAAGAAATAAATCTCCTGTACGTTGCCATAACCCGGGCGAAAAACCAACTTTATATTCCTGAAGAGTTGGTCCCGGATGGGACTTCCAGGTCTGATCACATTCATTTTCTCAGCATCCACCCCAACAGGGAGAACACTGCCGACACCACAGAGCAAAATACACCTTCTGAAGAAAAGACTGTAAAAAGTTATTCTGTGTATGAAATACGGAAAAAACATAAAGCAGCTTATCAGCCATGGACTCAGGACCTTGATGATGAATTGACCACACTTTACTGTGAGGGCCAAAGTATACGTGATATGGCTGCACATTTTGGTCGGACAAGAGGATCCATACGTTCGAGAATAAAAAAATTGGAACTTGCAGAAACTTACGGATAAGATGAATATTTACCACCTGTGCTTCTTCTTTGTATGTATGCTTTTGACCGGTCAGAGGAGTTACTCACAGACCAAAGTGGTTGCCGGCATACCTGTCAATTATGAGGAGGAGAATGTCCCAAATTATACGCTTCCATCTCTATTGCGACTCAGTTCAGGAGAGCTGGTAGAATCCCCCGACACCTGGTTTGAAAAAAGACGTCCGGAAATCCTGGATCTTTTTGCTACGGAGCAATTTGGAAAAGCACCAGACCGGGAAAACGTAAGTTTTAGGGTCTTTGAGACCAGAACGTCCGTACTCGACTCAAAAGCCATCAGACAACAGGTTACCATCTACTTTACTGAGGATACCTTAAGAAATAAGGCCGATCTACTATTATATCTCCCGGCAAATCTGCAGGAACCTGCTCCCCTTTTACTGAAGATCGGGTTCTCCCCGAATTGCCTTGCTGTAGATGATCCAGGTGTACGAGAAGGCATGATCTGGACCCGGGAAGGAAAACAAATCCCGGCATCTGAAGGCAGAAAATTTGGTTCATTCGATGTTGAGAAATTTATTGACCAGGGCATTGGAGTGGCCTTTATTTACTATGGAGATATCGAACCTGATTTTCCCAGTGGGATTGAATATGGAATTCGGGGTCGTTATCTAAAACCCGGTAAAGAATGGCCCGCACCCGACGAATGGGGAACTATATCAGCCTGGGCCTGGGGTTTGAGTTGCGTTATGGATTATCTGGAAATTAACGCTCAGATTAATGTGGATCAGGTAGCACTTCACGGAGTTTCACGTCTGGGAAAGACCGTACTGTGGGCAGGTGCAAGAGATGAAAGGTTCGGGATGGTAATTGCCAGCTGTTCCGGTGAGGGTGGTGCTGCAATATCGCGACGTCAATATGGCGAAACCATTAAACATATGATTGACTCAACCCGCTACTTTTATCAGTTTTGTTCAAACAGATCACAGTATGGTGATCAACCCGAAAACTGCCCTGTGGATGCCCATATGTTAATATCTCTGATGGCTCCCCGTCCTCTCCTGCTGTTGACCGGTGACACAGATTACTGGTCTGACCCAAAAGGAGAGTTTTTGGCAGCCAAAGCTGCTGAACCCGTGTATCAACTCCTGGGTAAAGCCGGACTTGAAACAGGTACCTGGCCCACTGCCGGCACTCCCATACTTCACGACCTGGGGTATTTCATGCATGCTGGTGGTCATGGTACTCTTCCGGTTGATTATGAAGTAATGATTGAGTTCATAAAAATGCATTTCACAACTCCGTAGGGAGGAAAATCGATTGAAGTATACTAATTTCAAATTTCCCATGGATCTGCCTTCACCCCGTTCTCAATAAAAATAACTGGAGATGAGATTTGTTTCCGTCCTGATTTCTGTTTTTCTGGCAATCAATGTTTCCTCACTTGCTCAATTGCCCCCTGTCTTTGGTCCGGAGTATGACGGGATTAGTCAAAAGGATGAGTTAACGCGTACCTATATTTCACCTATCCGGATTATGTGGACATCTGATGATAAACTGATTCAAAACTCAGAGGTGCTGCTTAAAAAGGGTAATAGCCAGTCAAGCATGAGCCGTGAGACCCAATTTTGTTCCATAGAAAATACCGAGTCAGATACATCCTCGATACTGCTGGATTACGGAAAAGAATTGCACGGAGGTCTCCAATTAGTGATGGGAGGTTCCTCACGCCGGGAGCCTTCTTTGGTTCGTATTCGCTTCGGAGAATCGGTCGGGGAAGCCAATAGCCAAACCTTTAATTCCGACTGGCTAATGGGATTTTCTACCGATGACCACGCCAAACGTGATATCATAATGGAAATTCCTCGCAGCGGAATGATCGAAATCGGTAATACCGGTTTTCGCTTTGTCCGGATTGACCTGCTGCAACCTAGCACGACAATAAACCTGAAAGAAGCCAGGGCGATCCTGCGATACCGAGATATCCCATACCTGGGTTCTTTTAAATGCAGCAACCCAAAGCTCGATTCCATCTGGATCACCGGCGCCTACACCACCCACCTGAACATGCAGGAATATCTGTGGGATGGGATTAAGCGGGACCGTCTGGTATGGTTAGGAGATTTTCATCCTGAGCTGGCCACCATCACTACTGTTTTCGGAAACAACGAAGTGATACCCCGCAGTCTTGATCTCGCCTGCCAACAGTACCCTCTACCGAGTTGGATGAACGGCATGTCATCCTATTCATTTTGGTACCTGATCATCCATCACGATTGGTATATGCACAATGGAGATCTTGAGTTTCTTCAACAGCACCAGGACTATATCGTGGGTCTTATTGAGCAGATTAATGCGGGTATTGATGACGAAGGCAATGAAGAATTGGGCAAATTTCGCTTTCTCGACTGGCCTTCTACTCCCAACAAGGAAGGTGTGGAAGCGGGATACCGGGCACTCCTGGTTTGGGCAATGCGAGATGCAGCCAAGCTATGTGAAATACTCGGAGAAGAGGATGCCCGGGAAAAATGTGTATTGGCAATAGAAAAACTGAATCGAAATGTCAAGGATCACCATAACCTCAAACAAGCAGCGGCTCTGATGGCCATTGCCGGTATCCTGGATCCGGTTGAAGCCTGCGAGGAAGTAATTGCAGTGGATGGAGCTGCCCGATTTTC
>JAUILF010000091.1 GCA_030433135.1 Bacteroidia bacterium
TATGACCTGGTCATACTCGGCTGATTCGTTGGCCTTCTCATTAAACTTGTTTGCTGCAGTCGCGAGATCAACACAGTCTATCTTGCTTCCATATACCTCAGCTATCAATCTTGCAGCCGCACCTTTCCCGGAGCCAATCTCCAGAATTTTCGTGCTCTTATTGATCTTCGGTAGCAATTTCAGCATCCTTTCTGTAGTGGCACGAGAGGCATCATCAATGGTCTTGTGCTTCTTGTCATACATTCCTACATGAAAGGAATCGGTTTTAAATATCTTTTCAAACAGAAATTTTACCTGCTTACTGTCGTAAAATGAGCCCAGTGCTTCCTGCTTTTCCTGAATATTTTCCATACGTTTTGATTCACTTTGATGTGAATGGGGCAAAAAATACGAATCTTTCATTTGAAGCCCAAAAAGGCGACGGGTTGCGATCGTCTCATCTCTGATTATCTTTACCAGGGATTACTTAATTCTGTACCAGGCACGTCATGAAGATTATCAGAACATGGCAGGACTTTAACCTCAGCGTACTTGTTTGTACACTGTCAGTTTTCCTCAGTCTTGTAGCGGAAGCGCAGGAGGTTCCTTTTTCCCGGGGCATCAACCTGACCCAATGGTTTCAGGTTTCGTCACCCGGAGAAATTCAGTTTTCCCGGTACACCTATAAGGATTTTGAACAAATCCAAAGTTTGGGGTGTGATGTGATACGGTTGCCTATCAATCTTCATGCAATGACAGATGGAGGTCCTGAGTATAGGTTAGACCCCCTATTTACCAGATTTTTGGATGAAGTTATTGGCTGGGCAGAGGAGCTTGGACTATTTTTAATTTTGGACAACCACACTTTCGATCCACTTGAAAACACCAGTCCTGATATCGAACCCATTTTGGTTGGTGTATGGAGTCAGATGGCTAGCCGCTATGCCGATCGATCAGATTACATCCTATATGAGATCCTCAATGAACCACATGGGATCCGGGATGATGTCTGGAATGAGATCCAAAAATCGGTCATTGATACTATAAGACATGTGGATGACAAACATACCATTGTGGTTGGGGGAAGTGGATTCAATAGTTACCATAATCTTCAACTCATTCCTGACCTGGGAGACGACAATCTAATTTATACCTTCCATTTTTACGACCCGTTTCTATTCACTCACCAGGGGGCTACCTGGGTGGAGCCATCCATGGATCCAATCGAGGGAGTACCATTTCCATTCAACGCTATGACCATGCCCGGTATACCCGGGTCAGTGGTAGGAACATGGGTACAGACACTTTTTATCAACTATATGACTGAGGGCAGAGAAGAAAGGGTAAGAGAATTGATTGATATTGCCATCAATTTTCGGGACCAGCGCCAACTGCCGGTTTATTGTGGTGAATTTGGAGTGCATATCCCCAATTCAAACCAGGATGACAGGGTCCATTGGTACCAGGTAGTTCGGGAGTATCTTGAAGCTAACGGTATCCCATGGACAACCTGGGACTATCACGGTGGGTTTGGATTATATGAAGATGGAGGAAACGGACAATTCCATCATGACCTGAATGTCGACCTCCTTGAGGCCCTGGGGTTGGAGGGACCTCCCCAAACCGTGTACGTGACTAGGCCTGATTCGGTGGGTTTTCCTATCTACACCGATCTGGTTGAGGAAGACATTTTGTCTGATGGTCATGGAGGACAGCAGAACTTTTACCAAACTCAGGATCCAAACTACGGAAGTCACTGTATTGAATGGAAAGATGCCGGGCAGTATAATGCTATTGGATTTGATTTCACACCCGATCGGGATCTGCATCAATTGGTGGAGGAGGGCTATGCAATTGATCTGTTTGTTAAAAGTTCACAGGACCAATTGGCTTTTGACCTCAGATTTATGGATACTAAAACCGATGCTGATGACAAGCCCTGGCGAATGCACTATCGCATTGACGACAGCCAGGTTCAATGGGATGGCAACTGGCAACACCTACATATTCCTCTTGCAGCGTTCACTGAGCATGGAGCCTGGGACAATGGCTGGTTCGAACCCCAGGGGCTTTTTGACTGGACCGCTATAGACAGGCTGGAGATATCAACAGAATATGGTGGTATCAATGGATTCCTGCAAATAGATCATTTGGTCATTACAAATCAGGATACGGCCACAGTTCAAACTACAACGGGTACCATGAATCCTGATAACGAAGAGATCCTCAATTTGTATCCCAATCCTGCCTATTCTTTGATCCAACTGGATGCCGGTGTGACCCGACCTGTGCCGTACCAGATCGTAAATATTTTGGGTGGGGTGATGCAGCAGGGCGTTGTGAATGGACGGCAACAGCTCGACTTGACGGCATATCCTCCTGGTCCATATTTTATTCATGCCCAAGTCAACAACTCGATTGAAACTCACAAATTCATGAAACTTTAAGCCGGCTTGTGAAGGTTGTTGAGCAAGTTGAGGTGTATGTTTGAGGACTGAAAAATCCGTCATTCTATGGTTGTGCTGCAACTAAGGGTTTTGATAATATCGGATTAGTCAATACCTTACCATGGAAACATAAGGAAATTATTAAACCGGGATTATGTATTGGGATTTTGTCAAGAGAGTCAAATAGGCAATAAAGACGGGCCTTTCTGGCCGCCAGGCAAGATGCTCCAAGGACTTTTTGACTCGGAAACATGGTCACCACCATGGAGAGAATCAAAAAGTGCTTATGTGCCCGTATTTGCAGCCTGCCTGGCCAGCCATGGCGGACAGGCATATTTGGCTCGCAATAGGAATTCTAATGCATATTCCCGGTTAAACCGGACTTCTAACGTATGAATAAGATTATAGCGACACTATTGTCATTGATAATCCTGCCTGGATTAGCGCTGGCGCAGGAAGGCCAGGAAGGCCTGGATTCAAAAATCAATGAATTTTTTGGTCGTGTGACCGGACCCATTGTTAATCTGGTCTTTACTCCCATACCTATTGCCGGAGTGGATGTTCCCATCGTCCTTATTGTATTGGTTGTGGGAGCGTTGTACTTTACTGTGTATTTTGGATTTGTCAATTTTCGCAATTTCGGCACTTCCATCAACGTAGTTCGGGGGAGATATGATAACCTTGATTCACCACCTAATCCGGCTGCTTCTGACTCCGTAATGACAGTGGACGGTGATAATCCCGATACCATAAAGATAGAGGGACATGAAGGTGAAGTAAGCCATTTTCAAGCCCTTACGGCAGCATTGTCAGCTACCGTGGGATTGGGAAATATAGCTGGTGTGGCCATAGCGATAAGCCTGGGTGGTCCGGGGGCTACATTTTGGATGATTTGTGCAGGACTCATCGGGATGGCTTCAAAGTTTACCGAATGTACCCTGGGTGTGAAGTATCGGGAGATCAACGAGGACGGTACGGTATACGGTGGTCCGATGTATTATCTGAGCAAGGGTTTTGCCGAGAAGGGTTGGGACCGGCTGGGAAAGATATTTGCCGCTTTTTTTGCCATTATGTGTATTGGAGGCTCGTTTGGTGGAGGCAATATGTTTCAGGCCAATCAGGCTTTTTCCATTATTGAGAGAATTTCCGGTGGTGAGGCGAGCGTATTAAATGGGCTGGGTTGGTTGTTTGGATTGATTATGGCCATTTTGGTTGGAATAGTGATTATCGGGGGCATAAAGAGTATTGCCAAGGTGACGGATAAGATTGTGCCTTTTATGGTAGTGGTCTACGTTTTGGCTGCCCTCTTTATCATATTTTATAACATCGGCCAGGTGCCTACTGCTTTTGGTCAGATCTTCAGTGGTGCATTCTCGGGAGAGGCTATTGCCGGAGGAGCTATCGGGGTGTTGATCCAGGGCTTTCGTAGAGCGGCTTTCTCTAATGAGGCCGGCATAGGAAGTGCATCTATTGCACACTCAGCTGTAAAAACAAAGTTTCCGGCCAGTGAAGGTTTGGTAGCACTTTTGGAGCCATTTATTGATACCGTGGTCGTATGTACTATGACTGCACTGGTAGTGATCATAACCAACATGGACGGTAGTATTATGATATACGGACAGGAGGCTGAGGGGGTGACAGCCACCCTCACTGCATTTACTAAAGTCATTCCGTGGTTCAATATAATTCTCGGCCTGGCAGTTGTCCTGTTTGCCTTCTCAACCATGATTTCGTGGTCGTACTACGGCTATCAGGCCTGGGCTTATCTGCTCGGTCGTGACAAGCGAACTGAGTACATTTACAAATCACTCTTTTGTGTATTTGTAATTATTGGTGCAGCATCATCACTTCAGTCTGTGTTTGATTTTTCTGATGCCATGATATTTGCTATGCTTTTCCCCAATATGATTGGCCTGGTTATTCTCGCTCCGAGAGTAAAAGAAGAGCTCAAGAAGTACATGGATGCCATCAAAGCTCAAAACCCGTGAGGTCATTTCAGGGAAGCAGTCGTGTAAGGGAACTTTTGATCTCCTTGTGGTGTTCTAGATATGGTAACAGTAGAAGTGTGTATACCTGAATCGAACACAGGACATTGAATTTACCACTCTGGATCAGGGCTATTTCTTATTCCTTGTGGCTTTTCTTTTAAGAAACTCTTAAGGACCTCAATTTTTTACTCTATGAGGAAATAAAAGGGTAAGATAAAGCATTGAATGGTGAATGATAACAGTTTTTCAATTTGAATCAACAATTTTTTAGAAAGGTTGTTAATCCTTTATGCCATTGAGCCGGAACCGTGAACCATTGATTTTCATTTGGTTAGGGAACTAAATGTGAAAATAAATGGTATATCTCTACGACTTGAACAGAATGTGAGAGGTTGCCTTAATTAATTTGTGCCAAGAAAGAACATATGCGAGCGTTAAAAATTACAACAACTATTACTCCCAGGGACCAAAAGTCTCTCGAGCAGTACCTTAATGATATTTCTAAATATGATGTGCTATCTCCGGAAGAGGAAGTGGCCTTATTCGAGCGTTTTGGAGCCGGTGATGAAGATGCATTGGTGAAGATTGTATTTCACAACCTGAGATTTGTGGTCTCCGTAGCTAAGAAATATCAACACCTTGGTCTTAGTCTTGGTGATTTGATTAATGAGGGTAATGTCGGATTGATTAAAGCTGCACAACGATTTGATGTGAGCAAGGGATTCAAATTTATCTCCTATGCAGTGTGGTGGATCAGGCAGTCCATATTACAAGCCATTAATGATAAAGGAAGAAAGATCAGGATACCTCTTAACTTGAATGCCGTTCAATCCAAGGTTCAGAAGAAAATTGATGAGATCGTTCAGATTGAAGAACGGAACCCATCCATCCAGGAAATTGCTGATGCCCTGGATCTGAAGGCAGAGGTAGTAAAGAGAAGTCTGGATCACTATAAAAAATGCCGTTCACTGGATGCACCGGTAACGGAAGATGGTGAGCTTTCGATGATAGAGCTGCTTCCAGACGAAACTATGAAGTCCCCCGATCATGACCTGTCTGTTGAGGAGTCCAATAGATTGCAAGTCGAGGAATTGCTGGGAGCACTGCCTGAACGACAGGCCCTTGTGGTAAGTCTCTACTTTGGTCTTGGTGGATCGGAAGCCATGACTCTGGAAAGCATTGGTGACCACCTGGGAATGACCCGTGAAAGAGTCAGACAGATACGAGATAAAGGTTTGAGGAAAATGAGGGTTAGGGTAAAACGGCAGGATGAGTTGTTTTCTCATAATTGATAGCGATTGCCTGATGGCAAGCTGCACAATAAATCTTACTAATAATTAGATTCTCCGGGTACTTTTCGTCCTGAAGAGATAAGGAGCGTTTCTTTGTCCTCTACCGGGTTTTTAACACCAGATGCTGTGGATCATATAATTTATAGATCTTAGAGGTACGAAGTAACAGCAAACCGGATATGGAGGAAAGACCTTTTGAAGTATTTATAAGTCAGACAGTAGCTGTCCTGATTGATGGCAATAACATAGAAATGGGCCTTCAAACACTGGTGGGGGATAAAAATGCCCTCATTGATTTTGATGCACTCATACCCAAACTACTGGATGGCAGAGGACTCAAGCGGTTGATCTATTTCAGAGAGGGAACCCATATTTCCAACCGTCTGGCAGACCGTTTGCTCGTAAACTTCCATGGATCGGTAGTACCATGCCACAAATCAGCAGATATTCCACTCACCATTAGGGCCACACAAATCGCAACCAAGGTTGATACCATCATTGTCATGTCAGGAGATTCTGATTATGTCGAATTGGTCAGGCATTTAAAAGGTGAGGGAGTTAGAGTTGAGGTCGCAGCCATCGAAGCTTGCACAGCTCAGATTCTCATTGATGAGGTTGAGCACTTTACTCCTATTACGGAGGATGACTGCTATATCTTCAAGCCCGGCCGTCGCAAAGTCAAAGGCAAGAACGGCTGATCATAACATCTTCCAACTGGCAATTTGTTCTCGATTTCCAGATGACAACCGTAAAACTACCTAAGTAAGAGTCCAACCTGTCATTATTTGACGGAATTCATTTGACCGGATAATTAGAAATCAACAACACTACCAGAAGGCATAGTACAGTATGATCAATATAATGATCACAATGATAGAGGATGTATTGAAAGCTCTTCCCGTTGTGAAAAGAGACCTGTTGATCTCAATCCCCTTGACATGATCTTCCCTTTCAGTGCCAACGATACTGATTGCTACCATGATCAGCATAGTCAGGATCCAGGTCCAGAACATCTGTTGCATAAAGGGTATGTTGACAAATATGGCAGCATCTGACCATCCATTTGGTGCAACCTTAAAGTAAATGGCAATCGGAATCGAAAGCAGGGCTCCCCATATCGCTGCTTTGTCAGTGGTCTTTTTCCAAAACAGTCCCAGCATGAATACGGCCAGAATACCGGGACTGACAATGCCGGTATATTCCTGGATGTACTGGAATACCTGGCCCAGATTAGCTAATTGCGGAGCAATCAAAGCAGCAATAACCAGGGCAATGCCAGCCGTGATTCTACCGACATTTACCAACTTTCCTTCGCTGGCATTTCTGTTGAAATAAGGCTTGTAGATATCCATGGTGAAGATAGTAGCTGTTGAGTTGAGCATGGATGCCAGGGAAGACACAATGGCAGCGGCCAGTGCTGCCAATACAAGCCCCTTCAATCCCGTGGGAATAAAATTACTGATCAACCAGGGAGCTGCATTGTCATTGATAATGTTGCCATTATCACCGATAAAACCCGGATCGAGGGTGTTTGCATTAACCATCCCCTGGGCATCGGAGTTCATCACGTAGGCTATGATACCCGGCACTACTACGATCAACGGGATTAATAACTTGAGGAAAGCAGCAAAGGCAATTCCCTTCTGAGCTTCCCCCAGGTTTTTGGCAGCGAGTGTCCTCTGAATGATATACTGATTAAAGCCCCAATAGTAGAGGTTAGCCACCCATAGGCCACCGATAATCACCGCGAGTCCGGGCAGATCGAAGTAGGCATCCTTTCCGTTGGGAGTGATGATCTCTCCTTTATCGAGGATCATAGAGAATTTTCCGGGAACAGCTTCGTAAATACGCTTGAAACCATTTACGATCGTTCCGTCGGGACTGACCTGAGTTAGCGCAATGTAGGTCGTAATTACACCACCGATAATCAGCAGTGTGACCTGGATAACATCTGTCCAGGCTACTGCCGCCAGACCTCCCCACAGAGAATACAAGGCTGCAAACCCTGCCAGACCCAGAATGCAGTAGACCATAATATCACCCGACCCGTCACCCATAATGGTATCAAGTGCTGTGGCACCCAGATACAGCACTGAAGTAAGGTTGACGAAAACATACAAGGCAATCCAGAAAACCGCCAGAATGGTCTTGAGTTTCTCGTTATACCTTTTCTCAACAAATTCGGGTATGGTGTAGAGTTGTTTTTTGATGAAAATGGGGAGAAAGAACTTTCCCACGATGAGTAATGTAAGGGCTGCCATCCATTCGTAAGAGGCGATGGCAAGCCCAATGGCAAAACCCGAGCCTGACATACCAATAAACTGTTCAGCTGATATGTTGGCTGCGATCAATGATGCACCAATGGCCCACCATGGCAAGGCCTTTCCCGCCAGGAAATAGTCTTCCGAGGTTTTTTCTCCTTTGCGTGTCACCCAAAAGGCAATTCCGATAATGACCAGTCCGTACAGGATGAAGATGATATAGTCTATTGATTGAAAACCCATTGCTTCTGAATCAGAAAATTAAAAAATCACAAGGCAAAGGTTGCCAGGACTCAATACCTGAATTGGTTTTGACAGGATAGCCACCTACAAACCGGAATACCTCTTATACTCACGGGTACTCTGACACAAAATGATGGTCTCATTCGGTTTTTTCGGCAAAGTCATCGTTACTCTCCAGTAATGTAGCTTGATGTTAACTCTGACCTGTATCTTGCCGAGTGATCCCTAATCTTTAGTATATCATTATACCTGGCAGTATTGCCGATGAAAATAACCAAATAGCGTAGAATTTTTAACCGAACCTCAGGATATAATGTTTGCTCCATCGGCAGCAGAGACCTGGTAGGCAGTTGGTGTCATCCCAAATTTGTCTTCATAGTCCGTTGAGACCTCCTCCACAAAGCGGTCTACGTATTCCTGATGAATTAGGTTGATCGTACAGCCTCCGAAACCACCACCCATGATACGACTTCCAGTTATGTAGGTTTTTTCGCGGGTAAAATCGACCAGGAAGTCGATCTCGGGACAACTTACCTCATAATCATACTGAAGACTTGAGTGGGAATCGTAAATGAGTTGGCCCAATGTCTTGAAGTCACCTGATTCCATAGCTCGTGTTGCCTGGAGCACTCTCTCATTTTCGGTAATAACGTGTTTGCATCTACCAAATACCTTTTTGTCCATCCTGGGCTTGCAGGATTGTAACATGATCGGTGTGACATTTCTGAGACTTTCGACCTGCTCAAAACTTTCCTTGATAATATGGAGTCCCTGATGACACTCAGACCTTCTGACATTATATTCTGAATTGGCAAGCTCATGCTCAACATGACTGTCCAGGAGCAAGAACCTGTAAGGTTCGGTATCCAGTGGAAAGTAGCGAAACTCAAGTGACCTGCAGTCTAAGAGCATGGCCTGATTCTCTTTGCCCATGATGCTGGCAAACTGATCCATGATTCCACATTTCATTCCTACAAAGTGGTGCTCGGCCCTCTGAGCTATCCTGATCATTTGCCAATCGGTTAATCCCAGGTCAAAAAGCTCATTGAGTCCTTTAACGAGCGCACATTCGAGTGCGGCAGATGAACTCAAGCCTGCACCTATGGGTACATCTCCGCAAAATGATGCCTTGAATCCACTGAGTCTACAGCCTGCCTGGATTAATTCCGAGACAACGCCCATGACATAGTTCTGCCAGCCACCTGGCAAAGGTTGTAGTGCTGACAGCTTAAAGGAATATTCTTCATCCGGATTGAGAGCTTTGACCGTACAGGTTTCTTCCGATCCGGAAAGTGAGAGGTTGAAAATGGTGTAGCGATCTATTGCGGCCGGAAGGACATAACCTTCATTGTAGTCTGTGTGCTCACCAATAATATTAATACGGCCGGGAGACTGTGCCCGGATGGCTTTCTGGATAGGTCTTGACATCTGCCAAAGATACCAATTGACCTACAGAGTAAAGGATCAGTACAGACTTCCATTTTATTCATGTCTCAAAGCCTGAACCGGATTGGCAACCGCTGCCCTCATGGCGTGGTAACCGGTAGTCAAAGCTGTTATGACGCATACCAATAGCAACGCAATTCCAAATAACCAGAAGTTGATGGAAGTGTGATATGAAAAGGAATCAAGCCATTTATCCATAAAGTACCAGGCAGCAAGAAATGCAGGTATCGCCGCAATGAGCGTCAGAACAATGAAATTTTTGGTAAGTAGTAAGACAATTCTCTCTGTTCTGGCCCCCAGGATTTTCCTTACGCCAATTTCTTTGGTCCGTTGTTCCGCAGTATAGGAAGCCAGTCCCAGCAAACCCATGCATGCAATCAGAATCATCATGATGCTAAATAAGGTGAATATCCTGGCACGGATCTGATCTGCCTCATACAGCTCCATAAATGTGGCATCGACGAAGTCATACTCAAAAGTCTGATTCGGAAAGACTGATCTCCAGGTTTGATCGGCAAATGCAATCAGATTTTGCATACCTGATTCGGTCTGGGGAGTAAAACGCACATGAATCTCACTGTTTTGAAAATTGGGGCGGAACAATATGGGAGAAATGGGCTCATAAAGTGATTGCTGGTGAAAATCTTTCACCACACCGATGACTGTAGCCATAGGCAGAGTGTCATTCCCCTGAAATTGAACCTTTTTTCCAATCGGATCATCCCAGCCCATTCGGGCAACCATCGATTCATTGATAACTGCCGCCAGGGTGCTGTCGGTGCCAAATTCCGGACTGAAGTTTCGACCTTCAACAAAGGGAATACCCAGGGTAGGGAAGAAGTCATAATCAACAAAGTAATTATCGATTCCGTATTCATCCATGCGACCATCTGAGGTCTCCATCGTCATGACTTGTTTGCCATATCCATTACCAGGCCTGGTGGACGCAGAGGCAACCGAGGTGATCGCAGGATTTTGCAATAGCTGTTGCCGTATGACCGGATATTTGCTTCTGGATTCCTCTCCTTGTAAACTAAAGGTCAAAATGTGCTCTTTGTCAAAGCCCAGATCCTTGTTGCGTAAATATTTCATCTGGTCATAGATCACACCGGTGCCGGCCAGCATAAAGAGTGTGATGGCAAATTGTACGATAACCAGCGTTTGCCTCAGTTTTGGGTTTCCGGTTCCTCTGGCCAGGGTACCTTTAAGTACCTCAATCGGACGAAAAGATGAAAGATAGAAAGCCGGGTAGCTCCCACCCAGAATACCGGTAATAACCAGAATGACCAAAATACCACCCAGAAGAGGTAGTGAAAAAAGACTGCTGCGTTCGAGCTGCAACTGAAAGGCGCTGTTAAATGCAGGTAATAGCAGCAATACCAGGAGGAAACTTAGCACCAGTGAGAGCAAGCTCAGCATAACTGATTCAGCCAGGAACTGCATGATCAGCTTTCTCCGCTCCGAACCCAGTACTTTTCGTATGCCGACCTCCATCGCTCTTTTGGTAGATCGTGCCGTGGAAAGGTTCATGTAATTGATGCAGGCCAACAACAACATCAAAAGGGCCACCGCCCCAAAAATATACAGGAACCCTACCTCTCCAACAGGTTCAGGCTCACCTTCGAAAGTGGAATGAAGGTGAATGTCCGTAAGTGCAATCAATTCGTACTTTACTTCAATATTGAATTGGTCAAAAATGACTGCGACGAAATTTTCGATAATCTCGGGTAGTTTGGCTTCAAAAGATGCGGGATCGGACCCTTCTCTCAATAGGACATAAGTATAGATATTGAAACCACCCCATGACCCTGCACCCGGTTGGTTTAAGCCAGGTATGGTATTGCTGGATACCATGGCACCGGGGATCAGATGTGAATAGGTAGGGTAATCCTCATACACTCCGGTGACTTTATAGTCCCTGCCACTGGCTGTTGTCAGGGTTTCACCCAATGGATCAGCGTCTCCGAAAATCATCTTTGCCACAGACTGTGAAAGTGCAATGGAGTTAGGATCCATTAGGGCCGTTTCTGCATCACCCAGTGCAAAACTGAAGGTAAATACATCTGTTACCGTTGAATCTACCAGGTAGACATCCTCGGCATAGAAGTATCGATCCTGGTGCTGCAGCCGGGTCCTTCCATTGGGTATGAATCGCACATATTCCTCCACCTCCGGATAGTCGGTCTTAAGCTGTTTGCCCAGAGGAGTCTGTGTTACCGCCCAGCGAAAAGCGTCGTCAGGTTCGGTGATATCGGAAGAGACCCGGTAAATGCGATCTGCCTTCTCGTGAAATTGGTCATAGCTTAACTCGGTGGAAATGAAGAGTAGAATAAACAAGGTTGCAGCCACTCCGAGTGTCAACCCGGTAATATTCAGTAGAGCATAACCAGGTTGTTTTCTGATACTGCGTAACGCAATGCGAAAGAAGTTTCTCCACATGATAGGGTAGTATGATTTTGCAATATGATGTTTCAAATTAGCTAAAAGACTTATGTACGAACAACTTCGTACATAAAACAGGCAGGAAAATAGACGAACGTATGGTATTCATCCACCAACATCTCCAAATCATATGCTATCTCACCAGTATGGCTTGCCAACTGACAAAATCTTATTATTCTCTTAATACGGTCTGCATTGGTTTGAAAACACGCGGGAAATGATATCTTGGAAGCCTCAAATCCGGGTTCTCATTTGAAATATAGATACCGGTATAAGGGGGGAAGATGAAATGGATTTCTACGCTTTTAATGTCCGGAATACTTATCGGGTTGCCCTGGTTGCAGTTGGATGTATTCAAACATGACCTATTCACTTTTTTGGGTCGGTTTCATCCTCTGATTGTACACTTTCCCATCGTGGCGGTCTTGCTCTCTGCCTTTTTTGACTGGTGGTCAGGTAGCAGCTCAAACAGCCGTATTCAACGGGTCAATTCTATTCTGTTTAAGATAGCCTTGTATACAACACTGGTTTCTATCGGGGCTGGTTACTTGCTATATATTTCTGATGATTATGGTGGGACTTTGATGCGCAACCATTTTTGGGGTGGATGCCTGCTGGGTGTGACTATGCTTTGGGCATATTATTTTAGAGATGAGCGCAAATCCAGGAAACATAGATCAACAGTGGGGTATAAAGTCTGTTTATACGCTTCGGTTGTTTTGGTTGTCTTCACCGGCCATGCCGGAGGATCGTTAACACATGGAGAGGGATTTGTTACGGAGCCTTTGGCACGCATGCAGGCAAGACGTGCACTCAACCGTACTACAGCCATGCAATCTCCACAATCGATGCAGGTGTTTGGCGACATGATTGTTCCTGCCCTGCACGCCAAATGCAGGAGTTGTCACAATCCACAGAAAACCAAAGGTGGCCTGGATCTGACCTCCTATGAAACCATGATGCAGGGAGGTAAGAGCGACAAGCCGATGATCGTACCAGGTGACCCGGCTGCAAGTGAGTTGTTTGTCCGCATAGACCTGGAGCCAAGCCATGATGACTATATGCCCCCTGAGGGAAAACCGGCTTTGGATCCGGTAGAGAAAGACCTGATTGAATGGTGGATTGAAAAAGGAGCTGAGGAACTCGACACGCTGGGTTCCGGACCTGAGGACCCCGTTTTGAAGGCTGCTGTAGACGGCTATATCCCCACATTGGCCCTTCAACAGCAAATGGCCGCGGCGCAGCGAATGGAGCGAATGAAGATTGGTCCAAAATTGCAACGTCTTTGTTTTGAGCTCGGGCTGGATGTCAGACCCGACCCGGAGACCGACTCGGCTTTCTATGCACTATCGATGCAGATCCCGGCTCAGGTGATCACAGATGAAACACTCGCGGAACTAATGCCTTACCGGCATGTTTTTTCCAAAGTGTCCCTTGCTTCAGCGGATATTACTGATGAGGGGCTTTATTATCTGGGACAGATGACTAATTTGAAGGAGTTGATCTTGATTAAAAGTTGTATTGATGGCAGTGGGCTGGCTTATCTTGAGCACTTGCCAAAACTGAGGTTATTGAATCTCTCTCATACGGATACCAGTAACGAAAATATACTTGGAATCACTGCCTTCCCGGAGTTGAAGCACGTGTATCTTTTTAATAGTATGGTAGACGAAGAGATGCTCAATGCCTTGCAGTCATACCTTAGTGATACAGAAGTGACTTTTGAAGAAGGACCATATTACTGATTTCCATGGGTGGGAAGTCATGTATTCAAAGGTGTGAGTGAGTCGAAGGCGTTATCTACAGCATAATGAGAGATTTTATTGTGTAAATATCAAATAATCAGTAATTTAGGTGAGATGAATCTTGCTCGGAACCATTTGAAAATTTTGGCCGGTTATGGCCTGCTTTTATCAGCTGTTCTGTTGTTACCTGCAACCAGTTTTGCTGACGCCAAAGAAGACAAGCGGTTTCGAGAAAATATACGAACGGTACTACGCAAGCATTGCGTGTCCTGTCACAATGAAGCCGACAAGAAAGGAGGGATCAATCTCGATGCTTTTGATTTTGTGGTCCATGTCGTAAGAAGAGGAGAGTTATTTGAAAAGGTTATCGAACAGGTTGAGTCTGGTGCCATGCCTCCGGAAAATAAGCCCCAGATGTCTCCTGAAGAAACAGACAGCCTGGTCATGGGGCTGCGCCGGATTTTGGATAACGCTCTGATGGATCCGGATCCGGGAGCTTCCGTCATGCATCGATTAAGTCACCGTGAATATCAGTATACGGTGACGGACCTGCTTGGAGCAGAGTTTTCATCTCGTGATTTTTTTCCCTCTGAGGGCTCAGGTGGAGAAGGGTTTGACAACCAATCCAATGTGCTGTATATCACTCCATTGATGATGGAAAGGTATTACCTGGCTGCAGATTCTCTGCTGAGACAGGTGAGACAGGATGAGGGGAAATGGAGAGAACTGGTACCTGAAGATTATTCCCCGGGGCTTTTTCGAAAACTGATAGGATGGTTTGACCAAACTTTTGGAGATGGTCAAATGCAATGGGATAAACCCTCGCAGATGGCTGAAGAGGTGCTGCTTCCATTCACCCAACGGGCTTATCGGAGGTTGCTTTCCAGTGAAGAGGAGATGGAACTAATGGCTTTCTTTAATCAGATATATTTTGATAACTGGAAGGATCCACAGGCTTTTGATAATGCCCTTGCCACGGTGATGAAACGAACCATGGTGTCACCTCATTTTTTGTTTCGATATGAAGCGAATCAACCTGTAGATAAACCCTATCCGCTGAGTGGTTTTGAATTGGCGTCGAGACTTTCGTATCTGCTTTGGTCGTCCATGCCTGACGATACGCTCTTGAATGTAGCTTATCGCGAGGACCTGCATGACCGGCAGGTGATGATGCGTGAAGTAGAGCGTATGATGGCTGATCCCAAATTCAAAAGGTTTACCTCATCGTTTGCCGTACAGTGGTTGGGGGTCGAAGAATCCCTGCTTAAGCCAAAAGTGGATCCCAATGCTTTTCCCGAATTGACAGAAAGCATAAGGATGGCGATGTATGAGGAGGTGGTTGATTATTTCTACTATGTCTTTACCGAAGGCAAGAACCTGTTGGACCTCCTGGATAGTGATTATACGTTTCTTAATGAAGAGTTGGCGGCTCATTATGATCTTCCCGGAGTTGAAGGTAAAAGAGTACGCAAGGTTTCGCTGGCTGACAGTCGCCGAGGGGGAGTGCTGGGTATGGGAGCCGTTCTTATGGCTACTTCGTTGCCTCTTCGTACCAGTCCTGTACTTAGAGGACAATGGGTGCTTGAGCAATTACTGGGTGATCGAGTACCGCCTCCGCCGCCAGATGTTCCTGAACTTGAGGAAGCCAAGGATGAGGTGCATAGTGAGTTAGATCTGCGTGCATTACTCGAAAAACACCGGGAGGCACCTGCTTGCCAGGGATGCCATAAGAACATGGATCCCATTGGTCTGGGATTAGAAAATTTTGATGCTATCGGCAGGTGGCGCAACCATTATGGTACCGTGGAAATCGACGCTTCCGGAGAGTTGGGTGATGGGACTGTTTTTTCAGGCCCGGGAGAATTAAGAGAGGTACTGCTGGAAAAACAGGACAAGTTTGCTAAGAGTATATCCAGAAAGGTTCTTTCATATGCACTTGGCCGGGGTATAGAGTTTACCGACTCGCCCACCATTAGACTACTTTCGGGCAACCTTATCAAGAACGATTTTGATAGTCATGAGCTGATAGCTGATCTTGTTTATAGCTACCCATTCAGGTATCGACGGAGTGATTTTAGAGAAAGATATAAAGACATATAGATGATAGATGTTAATAAACAAGGAAGAAGAAGGTTTTTGAGAGGATTAGGAGCTTGTGTAGCCCTGCCATTTCTACCTTCACTGACACCTGGACAATTGTATGCCAGAAGTGCCAGTAGTCAATCTCCCAGGAGGTTTGCCTGCCTGTTTTTCCCGAATGGTGTAAATCCGCATAAGTGGAACCCTACCCTGACAGACACCGGGTACGAGTTGTCACCCATTTTGCAGCCTCTGTCTCCTTTTCAGGATAAAGTCTCGGTGTACAAGGGCCTGATGAACAAGAACTCCATCAGCCGATTTGATGGACATTATACCAAGACGGCAAACTTCCTTACCTCCATGCGAATAGCGCGCACCGTCGATGCCAGGGTCGATAGTGGTGGTATCTCACTGGATCAACTCATGGCGCAGCAGGTGGGTTCGGATACTATGTTTCCGTCACTGCAATACGGACTCGATCGCATTCGCAGTGGTGTGGACAAAGCCGTAGGTTTTACCAGGTTATATGGAGGTACCATTTCATGGACTGATCGAACACAGCCATGCTCAAGAGAGATTGATCCGCGAATGGCTTTTGACCGGTTGTTTCGACCTTATGTTCCCGGAAAGAAACCCTTGCCGCAAGATCCTTACAAAAAAAGTGTTCTTGACCTGGTGAAGGAAGATGCCAGGTCTTTGGAAAATCAACTTGGTATTGAGGATCAGAACAAACTGGGAGAATACCTTGAAGCGGTCCGGTCGGTGGAAAAACGCCTGGAAAACAGGACAAACCTGGAGGATTTTGAAGCGCAGATCACACCGGATATCCGAAAGGAATTAAAACGAATGGATCTGCGGATTGATGAATGGGCTGAATATGCTGAAGGAGTTGATGTTACGGAAAAGACCAGGCTGATGATAGACATCATGGTTCTGGCATTTTGGAGTGATGCATCACGAATTGCCACTTTCATGTTTGGTAACTCTGTGAGTCAGCGCAATTTTTCATTCCTGGAAGGAGTGCATGGAAACCATCACTCCATAAGCCATCATAAGGATGATCCCCGCCAGTTAGATCAGTACGAGATCATTAATAAGTGGCACATAGAACAATATGCGTATATGCTTGAACGCATGGACTCGATCCGGGAGTCTGATGGAACGCTTCTGGATAACAGTATGATCCTTCTGGGGTCCGGCTTGCGGGATGGTAACCGGCATTCCCCATACGACCTACCCATCGTGCTTGCCGGCAGTGCAGGAGGGCGACTTAAAACAGGACAGTACAAGATTTACCCTGACGAAACTTCATTATCCAACCTGTACCTGACGATGTTGCATGCTATGGATATTGAAGCTGATCAATTTGCTGACAGTACCGGAACCTTCAGTGAGTTACTGAGTTAGGGTCCAACTTTCGTGTTTTGAACCTAATCCGGCTTTAAGTGCTGGATATCAACGGGTTACCCCATCTTTGCTTCCATTCTGTCATTGTGTGTCAATTATTTACACCGGTGGGAATGGAAATCAGAGCTTTGGCAAAGTGTTCAAATTAACCATCTTTGCGTCCGAGATGGAAACAACAATACAGATGTTCTTGCGGACGGTACTGGTACTCATGGGGTGTTTTCTTTACACCGGAGGATTACTGCTTGAAGCCCAGTCTCTACAGTATTTCGATACCGTGGAGGTTACGACAACCCAGATCCCACTCCGGGTCAGTGAGACCGGGCGAGATATAACGGTGATCAGGTCGGAAGCTCTGGAAGCACTTCCTGCATCGTCATTGGATGAAGTACTACAGACTATACCAGGTATAGAAGTACAGTCGCGGAATGGGTTTGGGGCTCAGGGTGATATACTGATGCGGGGTTCTACTTATACCCAGGTGTTAGTACTGATTGATGGCATGAAGATGAATGATCCACTAACGGCTCATTTCAATAGTAATATACCCGTTACAAACGGTGAGATCGAGCGTATTGAGATCCTGAAAGGTGCTTCTGCTGCGACTCTTTTCGGTACAGAGGCGAGTAACGGGGTAATCCAGATCTTTACCAAAAAAGGTCAAACAGGTAAGCCACGTTTCAACGTGAAAATGGCTCAGGGTTTCATGAACTATCCTGAAGGAAAAGTTCCTGACAACGTTGGTTTTGCACGTAGTGCAGCTCAGGCTTCTACCTTGAGTACCCTGTATGGTCGTACGATCAAGCCTTACGAATTGATTTACACCAATGCTTTGGAAGCGCTATACGAAACGGGTACAACTACTCAGCTTTCTGCTGACGTTTCTGGTGGTACTTCTGCTTTCAACTACTTCGTATCTGCTCGTTTTGCAGATACTGATGGTCCTTTCGGCGGTCAGGAAAACCGTGGTTACCTGCCAGGTCAGGCAACTTTGGCTACCGACACCGATAAGATGTCTCAGTTGAATGTAAATCTGAACATTTTCCCAACGGAAAAATTCAGCATCCGTATCACTTCAGGTTTCACCGATCGTGCTTCTACGACGCTTCAAAACAACAACAACATCTACGCAACAGGTTCTTTGGCACAGTTTTCCAAGCCTGAAAGAAGAACAGCAAACAACCTTACAGGTACTGCTGCTTTCATGACGGTTAATGAATCTATGCAAATTACAGTAGGCCAGCAAACCAAAAACTACAATGGTAGTGTTGGTATGAACTACTATCCTGTAAAATGGTTGAAACTGGATGCTACTTTCGGTGTGAACTACTCCAATGCGAATGATGCCGAGCTTTGGCCATTCCGTTACAACATCGATAACTTCTCCGGTGCCAACCCACTGGGTTTTGCGGCTTATTCCAACAGAAACTTCCTGGCTACTTCTACAGAAGTAAAAGCTTCTATCAGCAACA
>JAUILF010000092.1 GCA_030433135.1 Bacteroidia bacterium
CAGGTAGACTTGCTTAATAACAACCGAGAGTCGGAAGATGATCGTTACAACCTTACAGAACGTATCACAGCGGCTTATGCCATGTTCCGTTTGAATTGGGGTGATTTGTTGACAGTGATACCAGGATTTCGGGTCGAGCAGTCAGATAATGATTATACTGCAAGTGTTTCTACTGTTAGTGGTAGATATGGAGTTAACGGATTCTTTTTTGATACGACGACTTATCAAAAATACACGGAGTTTCTTCCCCATCTACACATTAAATTCCAACCATTAGATTGGTTTGATGTGAGAGCCTCTTATTCCAATACACTGGCTAGACCAAATTATCGCTGGATTGTACCTAGTGCATCCATAAATAATACTAGTACCAATATTTCAGCCGGTAATCCCAATTTGCAGAGGGCCCGGGCAGCGAATTATGATTTATTCTTTTCAGCTTATAAAGGTGGACTGGGATTGTTGACATTCGGTGTCTTTTACAAGGAGATTGATGATATTTTTTATCCACAAAGTGTTCAGTTGGTGGATGATGAGTTTGCTGAAGATTACGGCTGGCCCAATTATTCCGGATATCAATTATCCTCTTATGTTAATGCCGATAAAACTACTGTGAAGGGATTTGAAATTGATTTACAAACGAGTTTGGGATTTCTACCCAGTCCCTTTAATGGAATTGTAATCAATGCCAATTACTCACGACTGTATTCTGAAACCCAGGTATTTTTTCTGACTTCGGAAACCAAATTAGTCGTGCCTTTTCCACCGGTATTCGAAACTACCTATACAAGTAACGAAAGAATCGTTACCATGCCCAGTCAACCACCTCACATTCTACATATGAGCCTTGGTTATGATATAGGTAATTTCAGTGCAAGAGTTTCCGGAATTTTCCAGGGGACCAAAGCACGATCATATAGTGTCAATAAGGACTTTGACAGCTTTGACCTGGAATTTTGGCGCTGGGATGCCAGTGTACGGCAAGACTTTGCCGACCACTGGAGTGTTTTCCTTAATCTGAATAATTTCAATAACCAACAAGATATTTCATTTATAAGAAGCGAAAGGTTTTATAATAATGTTGAATCTTTTGGTCTTACAATAACTGCGGGCGTACAATTTAAACTATAGAGATTTTAATATTTAATTAATCAACAAAACTGTTCTGTTATTATGAAGAAATTTTACTACTTGCTTTTTTCCATATGTATGTTGTTGAGTTTCCAGGTCCAGGCACAGCGTGTCGTGGATGTAGAAACCAATAATGCGACACCGACAAACCTGTCTGAAGTAATCAACGGGGACACCACTGAGACAGGTGAACGAATGGATAATAATACTATCTACCGACTCATGAATGGAGGAGTCTATACTACAGATGCCCGGATCGAAAACACGGCTGACTGGCCAATTCAGATCGAGGCTATGGACCTTACTACGACCGAACAAGCCAATAAACCGGTTATTACTCGTGTTCCTAATGCTACCGGAGACTATCAACCGGTTATTTGGGCCTCTGGGGATGTTACTCTGAAGAACCTCTGGATCATATCCGGTGAGACGGGACCTGGCGAACAACATAACTGGGGACAGGTCCGCTTTTTCGGGCATAAATCCAAAGTGATCGTTGAGGATTGTATTCTGGAAAAAGACCGTGGAGGGTTTTTACAGTTTAGAGCAGATAGCTGTAGAGTATATGTGAATAATTGTATTTTTAGAAATGGTGGTAACCGCTTTATCCTTGAAGGAAATGGTCGAGGTATTGATAGCCGGAACTTTGCAATGGATACTTTGATTGTGCGCAACACAGTTATGCACAATATTGTAGATCGGGTTTTCCGTAGCCTTGGAAACGTAATCCCTCACAATTACATCGAGTTTGATCACTGTACTATTTTTAATCAATTTGGCCGGCACGGTGGAATTGTCCTGGAGCAATGTCACAATTTTGTGTTTACCAACAATCTCTGGATTAATCCCAATATGTTGGGTGCATCTCCGCGCTATGCAGATGAGCAGAATAATCCGGATAACGAAGTAAATAAGCTGTTTACGCTGGATACGATTGTGGATCCAACCAATGTGACTATCGCTAATAATAATATTTTTTGGACTCAAGATGTTAAGGATATTTGGGCTCAGCATGACACTGTGTCTCAACCTCCTGTTTACTCAACTTTGATTCAACAAGCTATGGGTGATACTACAGGTGGATATTTTTCCGAAGAAGTTGAGCTACATAATGTGCCAGTGAGAATCACAGAGTACCTGGAGGACTTACTGGCCAACCCCGCCGCCGAGGATATGTTTGATGTCATTGTACAGGACATAACAGCAGCAGGTACTCCAAGGGATTTTGGTAACCTGTTTGACTTTGTTGGATTTGCAGATGGTGAAGGTGATTTTGATCCTTGTTATGATTTGGAAGGTACAGAATCTTCTACTGGGGGAACTGATGGCGGACCCATTGGAGTACTTACCTTTTGTGACTTGAGTACTTCCGTATTTGAAAAGACCATTGATTTAAATCTATCACTCGAGTTGGCTCCGAATCCTGTAACTTCATTTGCGTTGTTCCAATATACTTTGGATTATCCATCTCAGGTTCAATTGAATATCTATGATATGATGGGAAGAGAAATATCCAGATTGGTTGATGGACCTCAACCTGAAGGTCACCAAACCATTGAATGGAACCGATCTGCAAACCTGAATTCAGGCTTGTATATTGCCAGACTGATAACAGAACAGGGTCAAATGTCCCTAAAAATCAGCGTTCAATAGGCTGAGTGCTGACCCTTTAACTCAAGTGCCGTGTCTTTGCGGCACTTGAGTTTTATTGCTTTATACACTGTTTTCCTTCTGATTTAAATTAAACTTATTGGTTCAAAATAGAAACATGCGGTATTTCCTCTTTCTGCTTTGGATGTTTGTGTACTTCCATCTCATTGTTTCCAAAGATGTGTCCATCTGTGCCGTCGAACCTCTTGCCGGATTCTCGACGGAATTCGATATTCGCTCCAGTAGTGAAAAGTTAGAGAAATCAGTACCGGTATCCATTCAGTCGTTTAGCACCCCCGCAGACTATCACTCTCCTGACCTGGATCCCAGCGAAAACGAATCAGATAAACAGATTTTGAGCCCTTATAATTACTACTCCCAATACATTCTCAATATGCATAATCGAGCTTCTCATTTCGGTGGAGAACTATAACTGATATGCATGGTTGACCGCCAATTTATTCTGTGGCAAATTGTGCATTATCGACTGCTTTTACCTGTAATCATCTTTTCATTCTTAGCAGTTACCGGTGTAAGTCAGGATACTGTATCAATTATCTATTCTGATGAAAACGAAACCTGGCACTACAGGTCAGATGCACAACACAACAAGATTCCCGATTTTAGCTATTCCGGTTATAAACAAGGCATGGTTTCCATCCCGGATGTTCCAGTTGTAATGACCATCGGACCCATTTCTGGGGATAATACAGCTCAGATCCAGATGGCCATTGATGAGCTTTCAAATGTGATACCTGATAGCAATGGTATTCGGGGAGCGTTGCTATTACTTCCAGGGCGATATGAAATTTGGGGAACGATCAAGTTGGATGTAACTGGCATCGTTCTCAGGGGTACAATGAGTAATGACCCGGACTCTGTAACGGTTCTTCTCGGTATGGGTAATGTGCCGAACCAGAGAAACCTGATCGAAGTCGGCAACCATTCTATTGATTGGAGAAGGGAAGTTGCAGGAAGCAGAATCGAAATTACAAGTGAATTTGTTCCAGTGAACAGCCGTACTTTGCTGGTAGACGACGTACAGTCCATCCTGGAAGGTGATAGAGTAATGCTTGTACAAAGTTCTACTTTTGATTGGCTGGAGTCCATATCCTTTGGAGAGACCGCAAGTGATCCCGGATGGGAGACCGGAGAAATTGATATCTACTATCATCGAAAGATTCAGAAACTATATTCTGAGGAAAAAAAGATAGTGCTGGATGCTCCTATTTATGATCACCTGGATCATAGGTTGGCACCCAGCTACCTTTATCGTTGGGATGGCAGTAACCTGGTAAGACAATCCGGTATTGAAGATCTGCAAATACTTATTGATACTGAAGGTGACTTGACCGAAAACCATGTATGGACAGCTATTGAAATCAGGGGAGTTGAAGACTGTTGGGTTAGTAGTGTAGATGCATGGCACTTTGGCTATGCGGCAGTAAATATCACCAGATCATCCCAGGTAAGTGTTCTCAATTGTCGGGGATTAGAACCTCACTCCCAGATAACCGGTGCGAGACGTTACAATTTTGCTGTGAATGCGTTTACTAATAATGTACTTTTTCAGGATTGTGAAGCTACCTGGGCCAGGCATGCATTCATTTGTAATGGTGCTGGATCTGCATCTGGAATAGTGTTTAACGAATGTAGGGCATCATATGACTTGGGACCTTCTGAAGGCCATCGTAGATGGAGTCAGGGTTTACTCTACGATGAAATCGTTTTTGATAGACCTGAAGATGATCGGGTTTTGGGATTGTATAACCGGGGCTCTTTTGGGACGGGGCATGGATGGGGAGCTGTTCATAGCGTGGCTTGGAATGTGATGGTGCCTGCCACGGCTGAGATGGTCTTGCAGAAGCCTCCGGGTAGACAGAATTATGCCATTGGTGTGCACGGGAGAGTTACCAGGTTTGGACCGTTTCTGCACGATGGGGGTTGGCAGGAACTCTCTAATCGAGTACCTGAGCCACCTTCGCTCTATGATCTTCAATTAGTGCAACGAATCCTTAATGGCCCCCTTCCGGATGCACCAGTCCTTCATCCGATTCAGGATATAGGAGTTGATTCTTTTTTAATCAATTGGTCTGATATTTCTGCTGATGAATCTGGTTATATTATTGAGTATAGCAGTGATGGCAACTCCTTTAATCGGCTGGACAGTTTACCGGCAAATTCGACTGAATACCAAATTCTGCCGGAGCATCTCATGATAGGTTCTAGCATCCGTGTTACAGCAGCATTGAAAGAAAGCAATGTACGTGTTTATAGTAATGAAATAGAACTGGAAGTAACTACATCCCTTGATAATTTTTCCCAGGTAGGAATCTCTCTTCTTCCTAATCCGGTTCGGCAGTTGCTTGTGATAAATACAACAAGACCCATTAACCGTATCGCTATTTATAACAGTGACGGAATATTGGTACGAGAAATGGTTTCAAATGAGATCAACTCAGCTGAGATAACAGTAGGAGATTTGTCAGCAGGAGTATATTTTTGTTTAGTGAGGGATAATCATGGACTTCAGCAGGGTATGCAGAAGTTTATTAAAAGCAACTGATTGATACTCCTTCTTAGCAGTCAAAGCAGTAAAGACGCTTGTTGAACCAGTACTATCCTCTAATTTTTTCTGAATCAGAAAAAGAATGAGGTTAGCAATCACTCCTGGCTGTGTCCTCTGACATAGTTGCGAAGTAAAAATATGCCTGCCCTGACTTTTATTTGCAGACTATGTGTTCAGCGGGCATGACTTTTGTTACAATGAAGAGCTAGTCATCTCAAGCATCGGCAACGTCAACGATAAATAAGGTGTAGCAGCAGGAGGTTTTGGAACAACAACAACGTACTATTGAATCGATAATAAAGCAGAATGCTGAACTTCGATCTACGCAAGAAACGTTAAAACAGAAACAAACCATGCTGGAAGCGCAGATTGTCAATTGAAACAAATTACAATCAGCAAGGACATAATCTCACACCACCTCCGGCAATAAATAGGGGGCCCGGTAATTTCTGATCAGCATGAGTGCAATCTAAATACTGGGAGAGACATCTTGTGTCAATATGAGGAGAGCCTGATGGAGATAAGAAACAATGTTCTTCCCTCGACCATTAGAACCCAGGAATTGCTGGCGAGCACTCGTTGAAAAGCAATACTCTGACTTCTGACCACAGTTCAAAGCACCTGATTTACCCTGTGATAGTCTGATTTGTTCGTATCAGCATGGCTTTGTTTTTTATCGGCAGCGACAATCCTAGTTTCAGTTGATCTACATACCTTGCCGCCCGAGAGACCCAGAAGATAACCTAACGCTGATTTTGAACCAACAACCAACTCCTGTAACTGACAGAATCGAGCTTCTCGATGTCTATCGTGGATTTGCCATCATGGGCATTTTCGTGGTGAATATTGTCATCATGAATTCCACCTTCCTCAACCAGGATGTCTTTCTTAGCCATTATACCTCCGTCATTGATCAGGCAGCCCAACGTATTTTGCAGTTGTTTTTTTATACCAAATTCTTTCCCATCTTTTCACTGCTTTTCGGTTTGGGTATCGCCATGCAGGCCCTCAAATTGTTGGAGAAAGATGCATCATCATCCCGCTTCTTCAGAAGACGAATGACACTTCTCTTCCTGATTGGAGTCATCCATATCCTCTTTTTATGGTCGGGTGATGTGGTTCATCTATATGCTATCCTGGGGTTGTTAACCACCTGGTGCCTTAGACTTTCTGATGGGTGGTTAATAGTACTTTCCATAGGGTTGCTGATATTTCCATTCTATGACTGGATCCTGGAGCTTTTCTTTAGTGTAGTGCATTTTGATCCGGGATCGTATTTAAGTGACCTGACGGGAAAAGATGTAAATCGTATTATCCGTCACGGATCTTATATGGATGGGGCTAAACTGAGGGTACTAGAGTATCTCTCCAATATTCCCATGTTGTTTGGTTTTCTCGCCCCAATAGCTTTATCCATGTTTCTACTGGGGTTGTATCTGGGAAGAAACAGGATTTACGAGAGACTAGATAGGTACCTTGAACGAATTAAGCGCCCCGTGCTCTGGATAGCGCTTTTTACGAACCTTTACCGGCTCTGTTTTTTATTTGTTCTTACTAAATGGTCCATTTATGAGATTGAAGTGGTGAGATCAACCATGGTTAAGTTAATGGTCATCTCTGATGTAGCTATGGGTCTATTTTATCTGTGGTTGTTGGGATGGATATGGTACCATTCTTCCTGGAGCACACTATTACAACCTTTGAAACATGTAGGACGTATGGCCCTGACCAACTACATCCTTCAAAGTCTGATCGGATTGATCTTATTTTCTTCGATGGGATTAAGTCTATACGAATCCATGAGTCCTTCGATCTGTCTACTGGTGGCAATCGTGGTATTTACTTTTCAAGTTGTACTCAGCAAGATCTGGTTAAACTATTTTCGCTATGGTCCCCTCGAATGGATTTGGAGGTGTTTGAGTTACGGAAAATGGTTTGCCCTATTAAAATAATGCTCCATCCTCACACCACCTCCGGCAATAAATAAGGGGCCCGGTAATTTCTACTCAGCATCGCATTGGCTTCATTTTCACCGTGGCCGATAAAGCGCTCGGCGACCGGATCAAACTCCAGTTGTAACCCGAGTCGATAGGAAATGTTACCCAGATGTGCCAGGGAAGAAGACAAGTGGCCCGTCTGAACTGGTCCGTTTTGAATGCTCATATCGCGGGCGCGCATGGCATCTATCCAGTTCTTGAAGTGCAGGGTCAGTTCTCCCTTCTCTGACCTGGAAGGACCTTTTTCTCTGTCTCTCCCAAGGAAGGTCTCGTATGTACCGTAGCCCCTGACGACCATATAACCCTTATCACCATAGAAGATATTACCTACTCCGGCTCCATCTTCCTGATTCGTACACCAGTTTCTTACCTCAAACTGGATCATCTTCTTTTGTTTGGGGTAATGATAGACAGAGGTTTGTATCTCCGGAACTTCTTTACAGTCATCCCACAAAAATTTACCACCCATGGAGGTAATCCTTTCCGGTAGGTGATCCACTCCCAGTCCCCACATACAGAGATCGGTTTCGTGAATTCCCTGGTTTCCTACATCTCCATTGCCATAGTCCCAATGCCAGTGCCAGTTGTAATGTACCAGATTCTTGCTAAAAGGGCGCATCGGGGCCGGACCACACCAAAGGTCATAGTCCAGGCCTTCCGGTGTTTTGGAAATTCCCTGATCGCCTATATCAGCTCGCCAGCGAAATACCAGTCCTCTCGCCATATGTACACGACCGATCAGGCCATCCTCCAGATGTTGGACTGCTTCACGAATCGACTCCGAACTCCGCAATTGCACTCCATGTTGTACTATGCGATCATATTTATATGCGGCTTCAATCATTTTTCTTCCCTCATAGATGTTGTGAGTGGCCGGTTTTTCCACATACACATCTTTACCCACCTGACAGGCCCATATGGTTTGTAGGGCGTGCCAGTGATTGGGAGAAGCCAGCGTTACAGCATCAATAGAGGAGTCATCGTACAGCTTTCTGAAATCCTGTTCAATCCTGACTGTCTTACCATATTCTTCCTCAAAGGTCTTGGCTCGCTCTTCCAGAATCTTCTTGTCGGGATCACATAGAGCTACCACTTCAATATTTTCTTTTTTGGACAAATCCATAATCTCGCGAATATGGGATTTCCCTCTACCATTGATTCCCAGCACGGCAACCCGGATAAGATCATTTGCACCTCTTACATTTTTGGGTATGATGGTAGGCATTTCTGAACTCGCTTTGTTGATGCCAGGGGTGACCGCTGCCACTGTTCCGGCTGCTGCTGTTCTGATGAAAGTTCTACGTGAGTTATTTGATCGTTTGTCCATTTATTATAGTTGAGAAATTGATGGAATGGCCTGCATGGCAGTATTTGCAAATGCCGGAAATTAAATCTGGAGTAAGTTAAAAAAAGTGTGAACAGCACCCTAGAAAATATAGTTTTTGTTACCTAAGGACCTAGATTTAATGGTTGGTGCATTGTGGCTTATGGTTTTTTAACCTAAAAGTTATGTCTCCTTGTCACAGATGATGTGAACCAATCGCTGAATTAGGTTCATTTTCAACAAATGTGATTTTCATCGAAACCCCCGACTCGTGTTTAATTTTTTACATTGCCACGAAAAATGCTTCAGGTCAAACAAAGCATAAGGTCCTTAATACGGAATTTGGGCTATGATATCAAGAAGAAGGGCCAGCTGGAATACCCTTTAAATGCTCTTTCCCAGCTGCTCCTGAACCTTGACAAGCCAGAACTAACCATATTTGATGTCGGCGCCAACAAAGGTCAGTCAGCCAAAAAATACCGAAAGCTCTTTCCCGATGCCAGGATTTATTCTTTTGAGCCGTTTCCGGAGTCTATTTCTATTTTAGAAAGTACTTTCAAGAACGATGCTAAGTGGGAAGTGATACCCAAAGCTGTGGGAAGCGAAAAAGGTTCCAGAACTTTTTATGTCAATGAACATTCCGCAACCAATTCGCTTTTTCCACGTGCTAGTTCGGAACGGAGATATTATCCCAAATTTGCAGGCCCTAAAAGTACTATCGAGGTTGAGGTGATTGATTTGGACAGCCTGATACAGGAGCTCGGATTAACCGATATTGATCTCTTGAAACTAGATGTCCAGGGTGGCGAGCTCGACGCATTTCGCGGTGCTACCAATAATTTGGAGCGACAGACTTTTTCACTCATTTATTGTGAAATTATGTTTGTGCCTCATTACGAAGGTGCACCTTTCTTCCATGAGATATGGTCCTATTTGTCGGGATTCGGGTATACACTTTACAGTATGTATAATCTGCACACAGCAACCAATGGGCAGATTCGTTACGGAGATGGTCTCTTTGTCAGTGATAAGATCAGAAAGAATATAATCAACAATTTTCCGGAAGAACCTTAGTGAATTGGTCTATCCCCAACTATGTAATCCCAGTAATTTTTTACCCAACTCTGATAATTCAGCGACATCGTATCTGGTTTGTTCCCAGTTGCGGGGATCACCGGGGAAGGCATATCCCTCGGGAGCAACCCTGTTTTTCCATGAGTTAATCCGCCATGCCTTAAGTGTCTCATCGTTTTCCTGAGCAGGCATCATGGAAATGTATTGGGCAATGCGCACTTTATCACCGGAATGATTTGGCCTGATACCATGGGGCTGAGCACTGTGGAAAATCAGCAGATCTCCTGCTTCGAGTGAAACCTTGACCAATTTGTCTTCCAGGCCACTTATGTCCGGTTGAAAGTGATTTCGATCAGCGGGTTGGGTTAATTTCCAGGTGTCGTAATTGCGAAATAACCAGGGTATGCACTGAAAACCACCCATGTTTTCATCTGTCTGATCAGCCAGGGCCAATACCCCCTGCACTTGTTGTGGTTTGGTTTCCGGATCATAATCCCAATGGATGAAGCCTTTATATTCATGACCCGGTCGCATGGGAAAGTTGAGGTTAGCTCTGTCAATGGTGACCCATAATTTTTCGGTACCCCATATATCCACAAAGGCATCGTAGACCAGCGGGAACTGCCGGTTATTCCACAAGTGCTGGTTGTTATATACTTCTACCATGCCAGTCCCGGCAAGTTCTTTCATTTGAATCTCAGCCCGTGGAGCGGTGTACCATGTGTCTGGATTATTCGGATCCTTTTCTTCAAATTCCCAAATAAAGTTGGCCGTTGCTTCAACCTGCTCTTTTGGAACAGCTCTTTTTATCACAACATATCCATTTTCCTTCCAGAACCTCCATTGATCGATGGTCAGAACCCGTAGTGAATCTTCAGTGGCTTCATCCCTAAGCCTGACTTCACTGCTTTTAGCTGTCGATGGGTTTCCCGGGATGTCTTTATGGGGATTCTTAGTCTTTGTATCGTTCATCATCCTTACCCTTTGATGTCTATTACAAATTAGGTAATTCTTTTCGATTCATGACCAGCCCTTTATTTTGAGAGTAGCTAAATCCAGAGGAACACAGGCAAGATTTTTACAGTATTCCAACGAGCAGATGGATGGATGAAGTTTTAGGATATACCAGGTGGTTAGACAGAATCACCAATAAATTACTGATCTTGGTCTTGAGTCCCCTTATTTACTGACCAGATGAGAAAAAGGAAATCGGAGAAAGAATATGGAATGAGATACCTGTGGCCTATGCTGGCTCTGTCGCTGTTGGTTTATGCCTGCCATCATCATGTCAATGAGACCCGGTCAGATGAATTTTCTTACATCCTGAAAAAATCAGATATACCTGCCTATGAAGAGGATATCGATCACGCAGGATTAATCTCACAAATGCAGGCTTGGACTGAGGATTGGGAATTAAGGGATCGGGCCATGCAGATATACCGAAACCATTGTTTTAATTGCCATGGATCCGAAGGGGTTGCTGGTTCCCTGCCGGAGGCTCGTCCGTTCTGGAATGAAGCGTTGCAGAATGGAAATGATCCCTTTTCCATGTATCAGACCATCACTCGTGGCCATGGTCTGATGCCACCCCAGTTGCATCTTACCCCCCAACAGAAATATGAGGTGATCACCTTTATTCGGGAAACGTTGATCAAACCCAATAATTCCGGAGATTATTTTCAGGTGGATAATGCTTACCTGGCCGGGCTTCCAACCGGTAATTCGTTGGGACCTGAGCGTAAACCCTATCATCCCTGGCGCGATATGGATTATGGCAACTGGATGATGCGTTGCTTTGAATTAGCGGAGGATCCGGATGAACCAAAAGTGATTTCCCGGGGAAGAGCACCCTTACCGAACGAAGATTACAGTGAAGTAAATTTTGCTTACAAAGGCATTGCCATTCGCCTGGATTCCGGCCCCGGTGGGATCGCTAAGGGAAATACATTTGCTCTCTTCGATCATGATCTTTTACGCTTTGTGGGGGCCTGGACAGGGGAGGGGTTTATTGACTGGGAGGACATCCTGCTCGACGATCAACACAATGTTTATCCACGCACTGTGGGGACTACTCTGATGGCCAACCCCATTACTCCCGGATGGGCTGACCCTGTGACGGGCACCTTTGAGGATCCTCGTTTCCTGGGGTCGGATGGTCGCCCCTTTGGCCCACTGCCCAGAGAGTGGGCTCACTACAAGGGATTATATCGTCACCAGGAGAGAGAAGTCATCAAATACTCGGTGGGGAATGCCACCGTTCTGGAATCGTACGATGTAGTAGAGCAGGGGCGAAATACGGTGATTGTACGCCACCTCTCTGTTCGTGGGGCTGATCTACCCATGCGGTTAAGGGTCTTGCCCGATTCATTTGCGGTAAAGGTGCAGGGCAATGGTGCCAGAATCGTACAGGAGGATGGATTCCACGTACTTCAGATGGATCCAGGGGGCAGCAAAGATTTGAAGCTGCTAATGACGGAGGACCAGGTAGCATTTGTCCAATCACCGGATCCTCCTATTAATCTCGAAGATTTTACACAGGGTAGTCAGGCCTTGTATCCCGAAGAAATAAAGAGCTCCATTCAGACTGGTGATTTGGAATCTCCGTTTGCCGTGGATGTCTTTGATCTACCCTTAAGCAATCCCTGGAAGAGCCGGGTCAGACTGACTGGAATAGACTTCTTAGGTGAAGATGCTGCTGTTGTGTGCAGTATTGACGGTGAAGTGTGGAGGGTAGAAGGAATTGCAAGTAATAGTGAAGTTTCCTGGCAGCGCATTGCGACCGGTTTGTTTCAACCCCTGGGTATTAAGGTGATAGATGGAGCCATCTATGTTGGGTGCCGGGATCAGATTGCCATTTTGCGTGATCTGAATGGTGATGGAGAGACGGATTACTATGAAAGCTTTAATAGCGATCACCAGGTCACGGAGCATTTTCACGAATTTGCGATGGGTTTGCAAGCTGATAGCGAAGGAAATCTGTACTATGCCAAGAGTGGGCGGCATGCACGGACCTCTCTGGTGCCCCAACATGGCACGCTCATCAAGGTGAGTGCTGATGGCTCGACCACTGAAATCCTGGCCAACGGATTTCGGGCCGCCAACGGGGTTTGTCTGAATCCGGATGGCTCATTCTATGTGACGGATCAGCAGGGATACTGGAATCCGATGAACCGCATCAACCGGGTAGAGCCGGGTGGCTTCTATGGCAATATGTGGGGTTATGGTGCTTCGGTCGATTCATCCGATGAAGCCATGGAGCAACCCCTGTGCTGGGTAGATATGGAATACGATCGCTCTCCGGCCGAGTTGTTGTGGGCTGAAACCGACCAGTGGGGTCCTTTGAACGGTCAACTCCTTAACCTGTCCTATGGTTACGGCAAGATTTATCTGGTGCTTCAGCAGGAAAGCAGAGAGAGATATCAGGGTGGAATAGTCGAACTGCCACTCCCTTCATTTCCAACCGGTATTATGCGTGGTCGATTCCATCCGGAGGACGGTCAGCTCTATGTGTGTGGCATGTCTGCCTGGGCTACCAACCAAATGCTACAGGTTGGAGGGTTATATCGCATTCGATACACAGGAAAACCACTGCATTTACCAGTAGATTTAAAAGCCTATACAGATCGAATCCGACTGACCTTCTCTGAACCTCTGGATCACTCCTTCGTGAAAAATGCAAGTCAGTATCAGGTCCGAACCTGGGATCTGAAACGCAGTCGACAATATGGTTCAGATCGCTACAATGAAAAAAGGCTGGAAATTAGTGCTGTGGAAATACGAAACGAAGGTAAAACCATTGACCTGATGATTGACAACCTCCAGCCCACGTGGGGCATGGAGATCAAATATATTCTGAGATCAGCCAGAGGGCAGAGAATTGAAGGTGGAATCCAAAATTCGGTTTTCTACCTGGATGCCCCCAATGACATTCCAGAACTCTGATTGGAAAATCCGGTCGCTTTGCCTGAAATACAGATAGATGTCATAGTTCATTATTACCACCGTCTGACCTTTACTTTTCTGCATTTATGGGTGCCTGATCTGCAGTTGGAACAATAATCCACGTAACAAAAACAATAGTGAGAGTTTTGCTGGCCTGTACCGGCTACATTAGTCACATTGAAAAATCAGAGTGTCAGAATATGCACTTCTCGATAAGTAAAACACAAAAACGTGACTTATGAAAAAGCTACAGATATGGATGGTGGTGACACTAAGTGGACTCTCAACGCTGACATTTGCACAGCAATTGGATGTTGAAGGTAAGGCCAAAATCGAGGAAATGGAACTCAGCAATGAATCGGATAGTCTGGTGGTTAGATTACCTGATGGGACCCTGGCAATAAGACAAGCCACCTCATTGGTTGGTGCGAATCTTCAAAACACGGCAGATAGTTTGGTAGTGCGACTTGCAGACGGTACCCTGGCACTTAGACAATCCACCTCCCTGGTGAATATGAATCTGCAAAACTCAGCAGATAGTTTGGTCGTAAGACTGGCCGATGGTACACTGGCACTCAGGGAGGCCTCCTCATTGGTGCCAGCAGTACCGGAAAGTCCCTGGTACCTGGGCAAGGATACCCTGGACGGCATTGTTTGTTACCTATATAAAGGGTCCGATGGTGAGGACCATGGCCTGCTTCTTTCAAAAATCGAAATCCTGGCTTTTTGGCAGAGTATAGCCAGTGAGGTCGGTGCCGACCGGAGCTGGGATGGAGAATTTAATACTAATCTGATGATCAATAGTCCCGTGAGAGATTCTATCATCGCCAACTTCAGTAGTGAGTGGTATTTACCCTCCGTGGACGAATGGACTACTATTTGGAACAATCGGCTTCATGTAAATGATGCCCTGAATTCGGGAGGAAATACCCTGATTAGCCAGAGTGCTACCTATTGGACCAGTACGGAAGTCTCAAGCACCAATGCCGTTATTTTGGGGAGCAATTCGGGGAGCTTTACCACTGCCGGAAACAAAACATCTTTTGAAAGGTTAGCCAGAGCAGTCCGTAAATTCTGACTGAATGAAGCAAATGCAATGGCAGTCAGCCAAACTCACTGCATCGAGAACATCAACTTTTGTGATTACAGAACCCCGGTATCATCACCATCCGGAAAATTCATCCTGTCAAGCAGATCCAGGTATCTTGCATCATGCTTTATTTTATCATAATGTGGATCAAGTCTGATTAAGATCATATAAAAGTCCTTTTCTTCAAGAGCTTTTTCGAGATAATGAAAAGTACTATCCGGCTCTTCGAGATACATGTACGAGATTGCAACCTTTCCAGGATTAATTTGGTATTTGGTTTCATCCAAAATCTCCCGGGCTCTGGTGACCTTACCTATAGCCGATAGGACACCAATATAACCATGGGGACTATACCTGGGATTATATTCATATAGCTCTCCATAGACTTTTTCCGCTTCATCAAATCGGCCCAATGACAGGTATGAGGTGGCCATATGTCTTTTGACACTGGTATTATTTGGCATTATTTGCAGGGTTTTCTCCCCATTTGCAATGACTTGATCAAATTGTCTTGTGAATAGATAGTTCCGTGAAAGTCGGGTAAGTAAATCCACAGAAAGTGGATCATTGATCAATAGGTGCTTCATATCATTTATGGCACCATACGCAGAACCAGTGGTAATAGACTTGAACATAGAATAAGAGGGGTAGGGGATGGGCATTCCTTGGGCAATAGCCTTTTCATAATTATCTCTGGCGCTATCCCAGGCAAAATCAAGGGCGGTTTGCAGCCATGCCAGGGCTATGTAGCCCTGGTACGATTCCGGATCGGCTTGAATAGCTCTTTCCGCCATTGCTTTGGCCTTGCTTTCAAAAATTTTCCTGTCTCCCAGTTCATACAATATATGCTGCCAATAAACAAAGGAAAGTAAGGCAGCAGCATCACAGAAATGAGGGTCCAGAATCAGAGCTTCTTCCAGGTAGTACATGGCTCTGTCTGTGCCGGCTAAACCAATCTGATGAAATTCCCTGCCCTTGAGGAAAAGCTCGTAGGCGGCAATGCTGGTAGTGGGTGGGTTGGCACTTTTGCTGAGGTCCAGGGTCAGAGCAAACTTCTTCGCCAGGTTTTGAGCAATACTATCCTGAATGGCAAAAATATCCTGCAATTGATTGTCATAATTGGTGGACCAAAGGTGGCTCCCGTCGATCGAGTTGATAAGCTGAGCGGTGACCCGAATTTGATCTTCTGCCTTGCGTACACTTCCTTCCAGAATGTAGCTTACTCCCAGTTTGTCGCCAATGTCTTTTAGATCTGCATTTTGATCTTTGAAAGAGAAAGAAGAAGTCCTGCCTATTACTTTTAGACCGTCGATTTTAGTGAGTACATTAATAATTTCTTCAGCCAGTCCATCTCCCAAATATTCCTGATCCTTTTCAGGACTCATATCGGCAAAAGGTAATACGGCAATAGATTTGTCAATAAGGAGAGGATCATTAGGCGAAGTGGACATTTCTCTATTATCACCCCAATTGCCAAAAACCCAGAACCCGGCAATAATTAAACCCAGTAAGACTAGGATAAGCACTGTCAACCATGTCCTTGATTTAGCTGGGGACCGTTTTGAGCCTGCCTGCTGAAGGTTAGGTGGTGGAAAGTCCGGACCTACCACTGCATAGATTTTTAGGGGATAATCGACATTCTTCAACCTTATTTCTCCCAGGTCCTTTACCGGTATACTGGACTGCCCTCTGATGGATTTAATAATACCATCCGATACATAAATACCTCCCGGATCTGCCAATTGTTCCAACCTGGAAGCAATATTAACCCCATCCCCATAGATCTCATTTTGATCAATGGTAATATCTCCCAGGTGAATTCCGATGCGTAGTTGTCCGTCAAGTTCGGATTTAGCCCTCTTTTGAATCTCGATCGCACACTGTAATGCGTCCAGGGCCGATGGGAACCTGGCCAGTGCACCGTCTCCCATTTCTTTCAACCACTGACCATGGTGCTTTTCAATCAGAGGCTTTTGAATGGCCTTGTTGACTTCAATCAACTCTAAAGCCTTCGAGGTGTCGCGTCCCATCAGTGCCGTGTAACCGACAATGTCCGTAAACATGATCGCAGCTAATTGACGGGATTTTGTCATACTGTAATTTAACCAAATTCCACAGGGAGTGAGACCAGGTATGGCACCTCTATAAAAAAGACCCGAAGTAGGTACTCCGAGCCTGTCAATATTGCAATTTCTGGGATTATACTACGGAAGCCACCCCCATCACTTCATGCATTTGTGCCGTATCAACGTACTGCTGAAAATTCTTGAGTTTTCCATTTTCAATTTGCCAAATGTGGCAAAACTGGGCATCGGTACTTTTACCGGTATCTTTGTAGGTACCTGTATATCTACCCTCTACTACTACCGTATCTCCTGCATCTGAATACGTATGAGGAGTGACGGTAAAGCCATCCCACTCTTCCACCAGTCGCATGAACAATTTGTTCAGTACTTCATCAGGACCGACAAAGGGCTCTCCGCTGGGCATGTAGGGATTGTTTTCGGCTTCATGCCATTTGATTTGTGGATCCATAGCGCCCAGTACAGTTGGTACATCGCCCTGGGCAAATGCACCATAGAGGTTCTTAAGCAGTGTTACATTACTCATATCACTTGGATTTGTTAGTTACTATCACCGGGTTCAAAAATTGCTCACTTCTCCTTGCAATTTGTACCAAATGCTGATGGGGTAAATCTTTAAGATACGATATTTTCTTACGTTAGATTCATATAAATATGATATAATGTGGGTCTCAAAAACTTCTCCACCGATTCTTGTCTTATGAGAGGTTGAAATGATCCGTTGGAATAAATCACTGGGATGGTATCCTACCCAATTAATGATTCCTCATCTTCCTGCCGTGAAGTAACGTGCAGCTCATCAGGATCAGTTATATTGGGGACAGACCATAGAATGATACAGTTCCAAATGCGATTGCTGACCATATTATTTTTATTGGCTTTTATTGCTTGCGGCCACCCGGATGAAGGCAATACCTCTGATCCTCGGGAATTGACAAAGGATCCAACAGTATCCAGTTACTTAAATGAATTTGAGGGTAGAGGGGCCGTTTCCGATCAATCTGAGATGCCCTCACCAGCCAGTTCACTGAAGTCTTTTGAAGTGGCAAGAGATTTGGAGTTGGACCTTGTCTTGTCCGAGCCGGATGTGGTGCAACCGGTAGAAGTAAATTTCGATCATCTTGGTAGATTGTGGGTAGTTCAGTATTCTCAGTATCCATATCCGGAGGGATTGGAAATCACAGGGGTCGACAATCATTTAAGGATGCAATTCGACGGTAAACCCATGCCTCCTCCGGAAGGAATCAAAGGAGCAGATAAGATCACCCTATATGAGGATACTGATGGAGATGGCATCTATGATGAAGCCAGAGATGTTATTACCGGGCTCAATATTGCGACCGGCATTACCTGGGGAAGAGGAAAGGTCTGGGTATTAAATCCACCTTATCTTTTGGCCTATCCGGATACCAATGGCGACGCCATCCCCGATGGAGATCCCGAAGTACACATTGATGGCTTTGGCCTGGAAGATACCCATGCCGTGGCCAATAGCCTTCGCTGGGGTCCGGATGGATGGTTATATGGTGCCCAGGGAAGCACTACAACAGCTAATATCAATACCGCCGTTTCGAAAAATATTTCTTTTGAAGGTCAGGCTATATGGCGGTATCATCCGCAAACCCGTGTCTTTGAAATCTTTGCTGAAGGTGGTGGCAATACATTTCATGTGGAGTTTGATCTCCAGGGGCGAATTTATTCGGGCACCAATGGGGTTACCCGTGGTCAATATTATAAGCAGGGGGCTTATTATGGAAAAAATTGGGGTAAACACGGTGCTCTTACTAACCCGTATGCATTTGGCTATTTACCGGATATGCAACTGG
>JAUILF010000507.1 GCA_030433135.1 Bacteroidia bacterium
CACCCTGGGGATGTGGGATTGATCTGTCATTTTCATCCGACATAGGGATTCATACGTCTGAGATTGCCCGCAATGGTTATGATGGAATCAGGCTAACGGAATGCAATGACATCCGTATCCTGGAAAACCTGATTGAAGGAAACACAAACCTGGGTATACACTTTGAGCAGTACGACCAGGCCAACCGAAATATTGGAACACAGCAAAACATCATCCATTTTAATGGCAAGGCCCTGCAAGATCAGGTAATCTCCATCCTTCACAGCCACCACAACCAGGTCACTGAAAATGGCACGGACTTCATCCATGATTGATCAAACAGATACGATAGTAGCACTGGCAACTCCCCAGGGAAAAGGAGCACTCGGAATCATTCGTTTGTCCGGTTCCGGGAGTGTGGAAATGGTGAACAGTATGTTCAGAGGCGCAGATCTCCGGAAGGCATCAAGCCATACGTTGCACTACGGTACTATTTTATCCGCTGATGGCCAATTGCTGGATGAAGTTGTGGTATCTCTATACAAAAATCCCCGTTCCTTTACCGGTGAGGATATTGTCGAAATCACCTGTCACGGATCAGGGTATATCCTGCAGGAAGTGCTCGATCTGTGCTTGCAAAAAGGAGCCCGGATGGCTCAGCCGGGAGAATTTACGATGCGCGCTTTTATGCACGGTAAAATGGATCTTGCCCAGGCTGAGGCAGTGGGAGATCTCATTGCTGCCGGTCATGCTGCTGCCCACAAGTTGGCCATGCAGCAAATGCGGGGAGGTTTCTCCGAAAAGATCGGACAGTTGCGGGATCAACTCATACATTTTGCCAGCATGATGGAACTCGAACTGGACTTTGGCGAAGAGGATGTGGAATTTGCTGATCGTACAGAACTAAAACAACTGGTGGCCGAGACACTTGGCCTGATCAATGAACTGATAGAGACCTTTCGACTCGGAAATGCCATTAAAAAAGGAGTGAACACGGTCATCGCAGGCAGACCCAATGCCGGAAAATCCACCCTGCTCAATCGACTCCTCAACGAAGAAAGGGCCATCGTCTCCGACATAGCCGGCACCACCCGGGACACCGTGGAAGAAACTCTCAACATCGAAGGGGTCGAATTCCGTTTAATCGATACTGCCGGCATCCGCGAAGCCAGGGACCAGATTGAAGCCATCGGGGTAGAGCGAACCCTGCAAAAAGTACGAGAAGCTTCCCTCCTGCTCTACGTTTTTGATGTGTCTGACTTGTCAGCAAAAGAACTGGAAACCGACCTGGAAAAACTAAGTCGCAATGACATGCAGCTCCTGGTCGTGGCCAACAAGATGGATCGCAATCCGTACGCAAAGGCCAACGAATTTGTATCCGACCATTTGCAGGAAGATCAATTCATTCCGGTGAGTGCCAAAAACGATATGAACATCAACTACCTCAAAGAAAGAATGTACAGTGACATGGTTGGTAAGGGCCTTTCCGAAAACGAAGTCATAGTAGCCAACCTCCGCCATGTAGAAGCTTTGCAAAAGACCCGGGAAAGCCTGCTCAGCGTTACCGAAAGCTTTGAGCTGGGAGTATCAAGCGACCTTATCGCCCTGGACATCCGCCAGGCCATCCACCACCTGGGAGCCATCACCGGTCAGATCAGCACCGACGATCTGCTGGATCACATTTTTAGTAATTTCTGTATTGGAAAGTGAGTGCGTCCAAACAAAGGAGTCCGAGATGCTTCCAATCCATTCTCATGGTGATATATTCAATCTTGGTTCAATCTTTTCAATAGGAATCTGGCTTCATTTCGTGATGAATTTGTTCCCTTGTGACTATTGTTGTAAGCTCAAAATACTGCCATTTTTTTTTTGCATTTGCAATTCGAGCTTTACACAATAGATCTGGTCTTTAACGAACCATTGTCAGCGTGAGATGGGTACTTTAGCAGCCTCCTATACTTCGTCTTGCTCGCTTTTGATCAAAAATTTCCGCTTTCAGGAATAAATAGAGGTACCCATTAGTTGGTTGCCTGGATCTCTACATCTGACCTTGATAAAGTCAAATCTTCCATTTTATTTTCGAACATCTCCGCATTCGCCTATGTCTTCCATGCATACATAGGCAGATAATGAGTTAAAGCCACATTGACAAGCATTTGATAAAAAATATATGATTGAAGAAAAGACCAAATCTGAGGAATTACTGGAAAGAAGAAGAAATACAGTTGCCAATGGGGTTGGTGTATTTAACACCGCTACAGCAAGGCATGCCCGCGGAGCTCTTATTACCGATGAGGATGGTCGCTCCCTGATTGATTTTGCCGGAGGCATAGGGGTTGTCAATGCCGGCCACTGCCCCGAACCCGTGGTTAAAGCTATCCAGGAACAGGCTGAAAAATTTCTTCATACCAGCTTTAATGTAGTTACCTATGAACCTTACATTAAACTCTGTGAGGAGATCGCAGAAATTCTGCCACATGGCGACCCTACCAAAGTCATGCTGGTCAGTACAGGAGCTGAAGCTGTTGAAAATGCTATAAAGATTGCCAGACAAGCCACGAAGAGACCGGCCGTCTTATGTTACACAGATGCCTTTCACGGAAGGACAATGATGGCCATGACACTGACCAGCAAGATAAAATATAAGGTAGGTTGTGGTCCCTTTGCACCTGAAGTCTACCGCTTACCTTTCCCCAATTACTATCGCTATGGTGGTTCAAAGTCTCTGTCAGAATTTGTCGATGGCGAATTAAGAGCACTCCGGGAAAATGCCCACAATGTCGTGGATCCGGATCAATTAGCCGCCATCATCATCGAGCCCATTCAGGGTGAAGGCGGATTTAACCCGGTACCCCAAAAATACCTGGAAGGACTAAGATCCTTTTGCGATGATCACGGGATAATGCTAATCCTTGATGAAGTACAAAGTGGATTTGGTCGAACCGGTCACTGGGCTTCATGGCAACACTATGGAGTCCAACCGGATATCAGTACCTATGCCAAATCTATGGGTTCAGGGATGCCCATCGCAGCAGTTGTGGGACACGGGGAAATCATGGACTCCACGGCTCCGGGAACCATTGGTGGCACCTACATCGGCAACCCGGTTTGCTGCGCAGCTGCATCGGCTACCATCCGGTTTATGAAAGAGCAATCATTGAATGCTCGTGCCGTTGAAATCGGGAAAACAATCCGAAACCGTTTTGATCACCTGAAAGAAACTTATCCGCAGGTAGGAGATGCCCGCGGTATTGGGGCCATGCAAGCCATCGAGTTGGTTAAAGATGGAGATCCGGGAAAACCTGACGTAGCTCTTTGCACTAAAATTGTTACCGGCTGTGCAGCCAGGGGACTGATACTTCTGAGTGCCGGCACCTTCGGAAATGTAATCCGG
>JAUILF010000093.1 GCA_030433135.1 Bacteroidia bacterium
GTTAATCAGATAGATAAACATTAAAAAATATCGTAATATGATAAAGATGACACATATGATCAACATATTACATCAATCATTATATATAAAGATTGGATATATAACTACACTGAAAAAAAAGTCAAAAAAAAGTCAGGGCCAATTTGCCCCGACTTTCAGCTTGTATCCTGCACCCCAAAAAGGGGTGGTTTTCAAAGGGTTTTAGACGTTTGCTACCTCATAAACCGGATCTGTCCATCCAAATTTATCTTCGATCTCTCCCTTTCTAATTCCGTTTATTTCTCGTTTTAATCTGCTGGCAATGCTATTCTCCTCTACATTTACCTGTACCAGTTGGTCCTTATATCTGATCTCACAAACATCTGCAGCTACGGCAGCTGTACCTGAACCAAAGGCTCCCTGAAGCGTACCCTTTTCAGCAGCATCTATGACTTCCTGAATTGAAATCTTCCTCTCCTCCACGGGAATACCCCAATCCTTCAACAAGTGTAGAAAGGTATCCCTGGTAATGCCCTTCAAAATAGCCCCATCAGTAGCGGGTGTGATGACTGTGTCATCTATGACAAAAAACATATTCATAGTGCCCACTTCCTGTACATAGGTAAACTCCTTGCCATCGAGCCACAGCACCTGGTCATAGCCTTTGCTTTTTGCCTCTTTAGATGCATATAGGGAGGCCGCATAGTTACCAGCTGTCTTAGCCTCTCCGACTCCTCCTATGGCAGCACGAATGTACTTATCACTGGCTAGTAATTTTACCGGACGGTCATAGTAAGGTGCCACCGGCAATGTCATGACAATAAACTTGTATGTCTCAGACGGTGCAACTCCAAGAAATTCGTCTGTGGCAAACATGAATGGTCGAATATAAAGGGCACTTCCATCCATGTCCGGAATCCAATCTTTCTCCAGATACACCAATTGACGGATGGCTTCAATAAATACATCTTGATCAATGGTCGGCATCACCATACGCTCCGCAGACGCATTCATTCTCCTGGCATGCATTTCAGGTCTGAATAAGATAGGAACATGGTCACTATTCTTAAATGCCTTCATTCCCTCAAAAATGGACTGGCCATAGTGCAAGGTCAAATTGGCTGGATGGATAGACAAATCATGAACCGGAAGAATTCGCGCGTCCTGCCATTTTCCATCATAATAATCCATTACAAACATATGATCGGTAAAAACCCGTCCAAAAGGGATATTGTCCAAATCTACACTGGACAATCTCGACTCATTGATGTGCTTGATACTAATGTTCATGCTTATCCAAATTATGGTAATCCAAATTTACTATTTTAACGATCCAAAGTAAAAAGTTAGTTCTAATGTAACGCGTTTGTGATGTCGCCCATTCCCTTCCAACAATACTCTTATTATCTATTACCAACGAATGAATTGCCACAAACGCAGGGTGATCAGGGTCGAAAAGTATGGATAGTTATCCAGGCTGCTGATAATAAACCTGAAAACCTGGATCTGCTTCGCCGAATTTTCACTGCCATAAAACTTGATCTGGATAAGGATGCATGCCTGATCTTTGCTCCTAAAGATTTCGTTCTGACCAGAATTTCCACCCCCCCGAGAGATAAAATCATGCTGGTATTCGGTTTGAAACCATTAAACCTCGGTCTCAATCTCAAGTACAATCCATATCGGGCTTCCGTCTTAGGACAAGTTACCTACCTCTTTTCTGAAAGTCTTGCCGTAGTTGCCTCCCGTCAGGAATCGAAAAAGCAGTTGTGGACCGCCTTACAGAACCTGTTTTTATCAGAATAAATATCCATGTCCCCACTCAGCCTGCCCAATAAACTTGTTTTTGCCACTTCCAATAGTAATAAGGTGCAGGAAGTTAATGGAATCCTGCGGCAGTCTGATTCGGGCAGCATTCCTGAGATACTGAGTCTCAAGGCAATTGGTTGTAATGAGGACATACCTGAAACTGCCTCAACCATCGAGGGAAATGCGATAATCAAGGCACGATATATAAAGGACAACTATGGCCGGGACTGCTTTGCTGAGGATACGGGACTCGAAATTGATGCCTTGCATGGAGAACCGGGTGTTTACACCGCCAGATATGCCGGACCAGCAAGAGATGCCGATGCCAATATGAGTCTGGTACTTGAAAAACTTAAGCATACAACAGACAGATCAGCCCAATTCCGAACGGCCATAGCTATCATTCTGGATGGAGAAACGCATGTGTTTGAAGGTATTGTAAGGGGATCTATCCTTCTGTCCAAGACGGGCGATGCCGGTTTTGGATATGACCCTATTTTTCAACCGGCCGGATATCGGGAATCCTTTGCCGAGATGGCCCCTGACCTGAAAAACCGGATCAGCCACCGTTTTCTGGCCATGGAAAAGATGCTCAGTTTTCTTAAGAAAAAGTATCGGACGGAATAATGCCCAATTTGGTCACCAGACCAGATCTACAATAAACAGGGCAGCAAAAAGAAGACTTCCGATACCGTTGGTGGTGAAGAACGCCAGATTCACCTTTTCAAGTTGGTTAGGTTTCACCAAAGTATGTTGATAGACCAATAAGCCAATAAAGCAGATGGTGCCGATCCAATGTCCCAGCGAGAGGTCCGGCCAGGTTTGACTGGCAAGGTATCCTGCAACAAGAAGCAACACAGCACAAATCACATGTAATATCGTAGACACTCTGAGGGCATTGTGTTGACCGAGGAAGGCCGGTATAGAATGGAGGTCATGCTCCTGATCGAATCCCACATCCTGTAAAGCATATATGATATCGAATCCTGCCACCCATGTAATCACAGCAATACCGTACAGTACCGGGATAAGGTCAAATGAACCAGACACCGCCAGATAGGCGCCGACCGGAGCCAGTCCCAGTCCCAATCCGAGGATCAAATGACACAGAGCTGTAAAACGTTTCGTGTAACTATAACCCAATACAACCAGTAATGCCACGGGAGAAAGTACAAAGCAGAGTGGATTCAAAGTATAGGTCACCGCGATAAATGCCATGGCATTGAACACGACAAATAACAGGGCATGGGAGGGTCTGATCACTCCACTGGGGATTTCTCGTTGTGCAGTCCTGGGATTTTTTGAATCAATCCGACGGTCTACGTAGCGGTTAAACGCCATGGCGGCACTTCGAGCGAAAACCATACACGCCACCACCTTGAGTAAGAGTAACGGAATTGAAGAAACCTCGTAGGATTTTACAGCCAGAGAAAACCCTAAAAGTGCGAAAGGCAAGGCAAAAATCGTATGACTGAACTTGACCAGTGACAGGTATTTCTTCATAGGAGCAAAAGTACAAAAGCCCGGAGTTGATCAACTTCCAGGCTTTTGTAAAATTTTATTTTAGTCCTGATTCAGACTTTTAAATAGCGTCGTCAGGTTTCTGAATCTCTCCTGTAATGGTAAGAACTGTCTTGGCAGGTTCAGTATTTGCCGTGACAGTGACAGTCTTGGTTTGTTTACCACTCTTTCCTTTTGAGTCAAATTCTACGTGGATCTCTCCAGTTTCTCCGGGTGCAATTGGTTCCTTGGTCCAACTTGGAGTTGTACATCCACAACTTGGCTTAACATTGCTCAAAACCAGTGGTTCACTGCCAGTATTGCTAAAGGTGAAAACATGTGCAACCTTCTCACCTTGCTCGATGACACCATAATCATGGCGCGACTCTGCAAACTCAATAGTAGTAGTGGGTCCGGTAGGAACTTCACTCGCTGCAGGCGTCGGTACTACATTATCCGAGGTGGCAACAGCATCTGCTTGTTCAATATCAGCTTTTGCTTCCTCCTGAGCTGTATTACTATCGCTTTGACAACTTACAACAAACAACCCCATGAGGGCAATGGCTAAAAAGCTAATGGGCAATCTGAGACTTTTCATATTCTGAATAACTTTAATTTGTACAAAAATATCAATTTGGCCAATAATAAAAGGCTATCTACTGCATTTTTATTGCTCTATACCTCCACAATAACAAGGTGAAGGTTAAAATGTTTACTTCCTGCACCACTCCAGGAACTGATCAGCAGAAAGACTGTTTAGGCACCCTTCTCTATCTAACCATCCTTTTCTTGCAATGATCACGCCAAAGCCGATATAATCAATGGCTTCCTGCGCATGGGCATCAGGATTTATCGATATCATCACACCTTTCTCCCGGGCATATCTTATCCACTTCCAATCCAGATCCAATCGATAAGGGCTTGCATTGAGCTCAATAGCTACCTTATTAGCTGCACAAGCTTCAATTACTTTTCTAATGTCCAAAGGATACCCATTCCTACCCAGGAGTAGTCTGCCGGTTGGATGCCCCAGTATATTGGTTGCCGGGTGCTCCACTGCCGTAATGATCCGGTCCGTTGCCTTCTTTTCGTCCATCTTTATATTGGTATGGACCGAAGAAATTACAAAGTCAAACTTCCCCAGCGTCTCATCATCATAGTCCAGGGTGCCATCATTCAGGATGTCACATTCGGTCCCTTTCAATACTTTGAAGTCCGTCAATTCCTCATTCACTTTGTCGATATCAGCCCATTGTAAGGGCAGGGACTCTTCGGATACTCCATTGGCATATACCGCAATCTTCGAATGGTCGGTAATACCCAGATAATCGTAACCCCGGTTCTGACTATAGGTTGCCATCTCCATTACCGAATTAACACCATCAGACCATGTGGTATGTGTATGTATCACTCCCTTGATATCATTGGCTTCGATCAACGATGGTGGATTACTACCTTCTGAAGCAAGGTTTCTGGCCTCGGGTGGTATAAAAGGTATTTTCAAAACATCAAAACAGTCCTCTTCACTTTGATAGTTTTCATCGGGCAGTGGCTCCACCAGAGATTCCGGCCCGGTCAATCTGAATAATTCACGAGCAAAACTCTCATCGTTTGTCTTGTAAATCACAAAGGGTATCTCCTGATAGGTACCCAGGATCTTTTCGCTTTCAGAAGATTCGACTTTTATACCTTCCAACCCTTTTAATTCTGACTGAATATCTGAAGAAAAAGAAACCAGAAATTCGAGCTTATTTAAAATCGGCTCTTTCCGACGAAGATCACCCACCATACTGACCCTGGTCGTCGAGGACAGGCCAGATAGTACCTCCAAAAAGGCCTTAGAAATGACCTCTGCATTGACATAAAGAAAATTAGACCGATTGCGGAGAAAAAATTCCAGCTGCTTCTTTACCTCATGCTGCGTCTTTTTCCCAAAACCGGAAAGTTCAATAAGCCTGTTCTCATTACATGCGTACAATAACTCAGTTGCATTTTCCACTCCCAATTGATCCCAGGCCAATTTGATTTTCTTGGGTCCCAACCCTTTTATCTGCAACATTTCGATGATGCCATCGGGTACATTGGCCTTATATCTCTCCAGGGTAGACATCTTGCCCGTTTCGAGCAACTCTCCGATTTTTCCTGCAATCGCCTTGCCTACCCCTTTCAGACTCTTTATTTCCTCTTCGCTCATCTCTGACAAGGGAGTTCCCATCTTGTTCAACAGACCATAGGCGTTTTGATAGGAGCGAATCTTAAATGGATTTTCATTCTCCAGCTCCATGAGCTTCGCCAGCAAATTAAAGGAGGCCGCGATCTCTTTATTTGTCATGTGTTTCCGTTCAATACTGTACTCGGTAAGTCACTATCTGCATGCCATAGTCATGATCCTCTCGTGACAGAACTTCCAGAGAAAGTTTGAGATCTGTATTGCCAAATAGACGTACTCCATCACCATAGATCACGGGACTATGCTTGATCTTTACCTCATCAATCAATTGGTTTTGCAGGCACCATCCTGCGAATATACCTCCTCCACAAAGGTAAATATCAGTCTCAGCCAGCGACTTGATTTCACGAACTTTATCCACACTCCATTCACAAACATGGACACCTTCCTGAACATCCGGCAAAACAATAGACTTTGAAAAAATATAGTGCTCCATATGCTCATAGGCTTTATGCCCCGGTTTCAGACCATATTGATAGCCGAACTCGTAGGTTTTTCTGCCCATAATGACGGTGTCAAATGACTTCAAATCTGAAAGATATTTGTCCAGGCCACTACCAGCCGATACAAAGCCACTAATGTCACCGCCAGGTCCTTCGATGTAGCCATCAATTGAAGCAGCCACGTAATAGACGATCTTTTGCATATTCCTGAATTAAATCCACAAGGTAAGGACATTCCCCGGATTCATCAGGGATGTAACAATATCATAACCTGGACAAGCCAGAACCAAAAAAGGTCTCATGCGAAAAATCAGGAGTTGCCTAAATGCATGAAGAGGGCATTCCCTACAGGATGTCAATATGACACTGAGTTCGCAATAGTGTATGGAAATAGACGTCAACTCCCAGTGGCCTTGAGGAGGGTACTGAGATACCCATCTCGCGCTGGTAAATGAATGTCATTCTCACCTTGCCTGACTGCGTTATTCCTTCCTTAGATACATCATGGTATCTTTCCTCGTCACGCCTTGTCAAGCACGGCGATTTATGACTCCAGCATCAATCTGTCATCTCAGTACCCTCCTGAAGATCGCTTGTAACTTGCAAGATGTTGATAAGAAGGTAAAACTAATCGTACATGTACAACCTACTTTTCAAGGATTAGTGTAGCCTTATACATTTGGAGAATTGAGATGATAGTTAATATGATTTAGAGAAACATAATTGAGGATAAAGCGCATTGCAATGAGCTTGACTCCAAATGGATCCAGCGGTTATACAAGCGATCCACCCAGGCTGTTATTGCATATCACAGACGAATGGAGACTCAGGGAAGATCAAGAGCCTTTCCGCCACTTTGGGGAGTTGACTAGATTTTTGCTTCTTTTCATCAATGGAAAAGAAGGCCCCACGGCAGTGGTCCTGACAGCAAGAAGACTAAGGACGATTGAGTAGAAATCGCCCTGCCAGGGGTTTTCAACCCCATGTCTTTTCAAGGCATATGAACCTGCGAGAGAAGAAACGAACTATTCATTTTCTGCCAAAAAATGACAGAACTTGATCATTAATGCAATAAGACAGGCATCAAGTAGGCCTACTCTCCCGTTGTTGTCAACTCATGAAATTTTCCAAATATCCTGGAATAAACTCCAACACTATCGGACAAGAAGTAAGCTTCCGGATTCATGGTAGAATGGATCACGAAATGACGAGAGGTATCCGGCGACATATAGACATTGACCGTAGCCGGCTGTGTCATATTATTACCCTCAAACTGAAGTGAGTTTACCGGTGTACCTAACTGTCCAGCCATTTCATCTGCAAAGTCCGACCCCATCACTGAGCCAAGGGTGCTTAGGTATGATGCCATGGAAGTAGAATCAATGGTTACCCCTTCGTCATTCTGCCAGGCTGTGCCCATCTTTTGCAGAGTTGTCATGTCGGTAGCCTGCTGCGAAATACGGGTTATATCCCCTCCATTTAGGGTAAGAATGGACTTATTTCGGTAGCCATCCAGTCCCTGAGCAAGACTCATACTCAAGAATCCTTCAGAAGAATACACCTCATCTTCGTCTGTCAAACGCAAGTATGAGATGCCACTGCGGGTTGCCTGGTTAAAACTAAATCTGCCCACAGTAAGATCACCAAGCAAGCTGTTTCCATTGTATAATTTAATCATAGTACCGAGGGAGTCATTGACAGAGTAATCTGCAAAATGCGCAGGATCTTTTGACACAATTCTATCCACCTCTATTTTCTGCACATTCCCCAGCAAACCAGATACGGCGGTGGTGGTGGCTTCGTATTCCCTTCCATCTCTCAGGATCGTCCATTTTCCTGAGCTTCTATCCAGCACAAAGGGACTTTCATTGGCAGGGTCGATTTCTATCCTGTTTACCGCCGAAGTATCCACTGTAAATATTTCCGAGTCAAAACTGCGTTCCTTGTTACCACCTAAAAATTTAATTCCCAGGTAAATCAAAAGCAAAGCAGCAAAGGCAATACCGAGTGTCTTGTTATTCATTTTTCCTCAACATTTAAAGTTCCAAAGTCAGCCAACTATACCCAACTCTCCTGCATCCTGCGTAGCCGTACATTCTTACTCTTCTGGCTTCGGAAAAATCCGTAGATCAAAATCAAAGCTATTGGAAGCAAGAAATTCAGGTACTTGAGAAACGATCTTTTTCCATCTTCCAGGTCATCGATAGGCCGGGAAGTCACTCCCTTGGTGCGCAATTCTATCAACCCCGTGTCATCAGATAACCAATCAATACTGTTGACCATAAGACTAACATTATCCGGATTCTGTCCACGTTGACCACTTACCGGGAAATTGCCATCGGTGACTACAATCATCTTGCCGGGAACCTGACCAAAACTCCCTTCGATAATAGCTCCCATGGCAACATGTTGCTGCGGAAAATCAGCATCCGTCCATTGCTTCTGGATATCGAAATACGTTGGTGCTTTCACTGTTCCAGACTTTTCAGACGAAGAAACCAAAGGAGTAAAATGCAAAGTACTATCACCCAGGAAACTGACCGGGCTGGCAAACTCCAGTATAACCTGCTCGAGGCCCTCGGTTATAGGGTGCTCAGAAAATTGATTCACCAGCGGCAAATAGGGAAAGCTAACCTGGTTATTAAAGGTCAGAAATCCGGATCTCTGCTGAACCGTCACACTACCACAACTGGCATCAGTGACAAAACTATCATCTACCACTATTCCCTTATCAGCCAACCACGCTGCAAGTCCGATATCCATCGCAGAGCCCTGAGCATTGGAAAGATCTCCTTGAACCCTATCGAAAGCGAGAAACAGATGCCCTCCTCTTCCCAGAAATTCATCCAGTTTGACCAATGCATCAGCCCTTAAAGTGTCCATAGGTCTCACCAGGGCAGCCGTTCTGAATCGTGGTTCAATCGTAGGCACTGTATTTAGATCAACCGGCTCCACATTATATAGGATGCTCAGTTGCTGTGCAGCCTGAGAGAGTTCCTGCAACCCGGCCTCTCCATGGCCCTGAATTAAGGCAATGGAGGGTTTATCAAGAACTGACAACTTCTTGATGCTGGTGGTCAGTGAATACTCCATGGCACCACCGGGCTGCATAAAAGGAATTACTTCTTGCTGCTCACCCATCTTGATAATGGCACCCAAATACGCCTTCTGCTGTTTAGACTGATCCTTTTCCCTCACATTGATCATGACCGGAGAAATACCATTTTGCATGGCTTCCTGTTCTACAGCCGGATCTTCATTTGGGTTGACAAATTCGTAGTCCACATATCCTCTGGATAAATTGGCATACTCAATTAACATATCCTGGAAATCCCGACGCGTCTTATCAATATTAGCTGGAAGGTCCCTTGAAAAATATGCTTTTACAGTAACCGGGCTTTCCAGATTGCGCAATATATCCTTGGTAGCATTACTCAGAGTATACTGCTTTCCTTCCGTTAAATCCCAGCGAAAAAACAATTGCTTCGATAGCACATTTACAAGGATTACAATACCAGCAATCAATAATACAGATACCGAATTTTTCATCCTTTATTTCTTTTTTGAGATCATATATTCTGACATAAAAATGCCAAGGAGAGAAATGGAAATAAAATAAATCAAATCTTTTGAATCAAGCACACCTCTGCTAATTGACTCAAAGTGATTGGAGAGACTCAATGAATTAAATATTTCACTTAACCAACCGGAGGTACTACTGGCAAGAATGCCAAAAATAAAATGAAATAAAATTCCGATCATCAGTGCAAGTAAGAAAGCCACAATCTGATTGCTGGTTAAACTACTGGCAAATATTCCAATACTAACATACACAGCACTCATCAGTAGCAGGCCAAGATAGCCGCTAACAGTGGCTCCATGATCAATGTTCCCAATAGAAGCCACGGTTATGTAGTAAGGCAACGTAAATACCAGGGCTATAACCACCAGTAAAAAACAGGCGATCCACTTACCGAGTACCAACTGCCGGTAATTAACCGATTTTGTGAGTAACATTTCGATAGTACCTGTCTTCCTTTCCTCGGCAATCTGCCTCATGGTAATGGCAGGAATAAAAAAGAACAAAGTCCAGAAAGCCACTCCGAAAAAGACCTGCAGGCTCGCTTCCTTCACGAAAAATATATCACCTCCAAAAAGCCAGGTGAAAAACCCACTAAACCCCAGGAAAGCGACCAACATTATATAGGCGACAAGTGAATCAAAAAAGGAGCCTAATTCCCTTTTAGCAATAATCCATGCCGGTTTCATAAAATTAATTTTAATTGGTTGTCAGATCTCTGAATATATCTTCGAGTTTGGTCTCAAAAGGTATCATCTCTGTGAGGACCCAACCTTTATTTACACATAAATTAAATATGCTCTGATTACTCTGGGAGCCACTGGTACTTTCCACCTCATATCGCATGGCTTCTTTATCCAGTAGATCAACCGATGCTACCGTATGTAATGATTTCAACGCTTCGTAAACTCCATTGTAATCGGGAGCTTCTATTCTGACTCTTAATACCTGCTGACCTTTTGCTTGCTTGCGTAACGTATCCGCAGTACCATCGGCTACTATTTTACCCCGGTTGATAATCAGTATTCGATCACAGGTAGCTTCTACTTCGGGAAGAATATGTGTACTTAATATCACCGTTTTCTCAGTACCCAATTGCCTGATCAAGTCCCTGATCTCCACGATTTGGTTAGGATCGAGCCCAGTAGTTGGCTCATCCAGAATCAGAATTTCGGGATCGTGAATCATCGCCTGGGCCAACCCGACTCTCTGTCGATACCCTTTGGACAGCTCTCCTATTTTCTTGTGTTTTTCGATGTCCAGACCACAGAGTTTTACCATTCGCTTAATCCTGTCAGGTACTGTGTTATCGGCGACATCCTGAAGCTGAGCACAAAATGCCAGATAGTCTATTACCGGCATTTCTTCGTAGAGTGGATTGTGTTCGGGCAGATAACCGATATTCTTTTTCATATCGTGTTCTCTAACCGATTTACCATTGATCAGAATGTCTCCTTCCTCCAGATCGAGGTAACCGGTTATCATTTTCATCGTTGTGGTCTTACCGGCTCCATTGGGTCCGAGAAAGCCCAGAATCTCACCAGTTTTAACCGTGAAGGAGATATCATCCACTGCCTTCTGAAAACCGTAACTCTTAGATAAATGACTTATCGATATATCCATTGTCAATAATTCTGTATTTAAGCGTCATCAAAAGAAACCCTCACTGGACGAGGTGCAGTATGACGGCCGCAAATTTAAGTATTGTTTCATTATATTACAATTGATACATGGTCCAATTAAATCTACTGGATTATCGGGATAAGCTACGATTTGAAAAGCGCAACGGAACCCCCCATCTGTGGGACCCGATCCGGAAGAAATGGTTGGTTTCACAGCCTGAAGAACTGGTCCGACAACTGACCATCATCTACCTGACGGATACGCTGCATTACCCCATCAAACTCATCCAAGTGGAGAAGCAACTGGAGATCAACCAGGTCAAACACCGGTATGACATACTTGTGTATGATCGTGATATGCGACCCTACCTGCTGATCGAATGCAAGGCACCCCAGATTGCCGTAAATCAACACGTATTTGATCAGATCGCTCGCTATAACTACGGATTAAGCGTGCCCTATCTATTTGTCAGTAATGGATTGAATCATTACTGTTGTTCCATGAACTACGAGGAGAAGAATTATACATTTTTAGACCATGTACCCGGGCCTGATTTTTCATAATTTCACGAAATCTCGAAACTTAAACAGGAGATCATGGCTATTCTCGTAACCGGAGCAAATGGTCAAATTGGTACGAACCTGGTCCGGTTGTTACGGGAGAAGTACGGCCGGGACCAGGTGATAGCTAGTGACATTATCAGGAGTGACATATCAACACCACCATTTCTGATGCTGGATATACTCAATGTGCAGCGAATCAGAGAGATCATTGAGGATCGCGAGATAGATCAGATCTACCACCTCGCTGCCATTCTCTCAGCCAATGGTGAGTGGAATCCCATGAAAACATGGAACGTAAATCTCAACGGATATCTGAGCATACTTCAGATCTCGGTCGAGATGGGGGTCAAAAGAGTATTCTTTCCCAGTACTATAGCCGTACATGGCAAATCAACCCCCAAAGTAAACACGCCTCAATATGCACCTATGGATCCATCCACTGTATACGGCATGAGCAAGATAGCGGGTGAAAATTGGAGCCATTATTACCATCAGCGTTATGGACTCGATGTGCGGTCCTTGCGGTACCCCGGCATCATTGGCTATGACAGCATGCCTGGAGGTGGAACTACAGACTATGCCGTTGATATCTTTTACCAAGCTCTGGAAAAAGGACGTTATACCTGCTTCCTCAAACCGGACACCCGATTACCTATGATGTATATGCCGGATGCCATGAGGGCTACGATGGAATTAATGCATGCACCATCCGATAAAATTACCATTCGGCAAGGTTACAATCTTACCGGAATGAGCTTTACTCCGGAAGAACTTGCCGCAGAGATCAAAAAACATATACCTTCATTTGAGATTGATTATCATCCTGATTTTCGACAGAAAATAGCTGAGTCGTGGTCTGAAAGTATTGACGATGCGCAGGCAAGGCAGGACTGGGACTGGCAGCCCCAATTTGATCTGGCAGCCATGACCAGGGATATACTGGAAGAACTGGGAGAATCTAAATTTAAGAGTGGAGGCCGATAGTCCCTGGACTTTTTGGAAGACAAACCAATACCTATGTATAAGAATGTAAAATCAGAACTCAATAAAGAATTACAGGACCTCAGATCTGCAGGTTTGTACAAGGAAGAACGTATCATTACCACACCACAGGGTGCAGAGATACGTACCAGAGAAGGCAAACCTGTATTAAACTTCTGCGCCAACAATTACCTGGGACTTTCTTCGAACCCTGAAGTGATCGGTGCAGCACACGATAGTCTGGACCAATACGGATATGGCCTGTCTTCCGTACGCTTTATTTGTGGTACACAATCTGTACATAAAGAACTGGAGAAAAAGACAGCTGATTTTCTGGGCATGGAGGATGCTATACTTTATGCTGCTGCCTTCGATGCCAACGGTGGTCTATTTGAGCCGCTGCTGACCAAAGAGGATGCCATTATTTCAGATGAACTTAATCACGCCTCCATCATTGACGGGATCAGATTGTGTAAGGCTGCCCGGTTCCGTTACAAAAACAATGACATGGCGGACCTGGAGGCAAAGCTGAAGGAAGCAAGTGGCTCCCGTAGAAGGATGATAGCCACTGACGGCGTATTCAGTATGGATGGCATCATTGCTCAAATTGACAAAATCTGTGATCTGGCAGAAAAGTACGATGCTATGGTGATGGTAGATGACTGTCATGCCACCGGATTCGTCGGAGAAACCGGCCGAGGCACTCATGAACGCTGCAACGCCATGGGCAGGGTGGACATTATAACCGGCACCTATGGCAAAGCCCTGGGTGGAGCATCAGGTGGTTTTACCGCTGCTCGTAAAGAAATCGTAGACCTGCTACGTCAAAAGAGCCGCCCCTACCTATTCTCCAATACCCTGGCACCCATGATTGCCGGTGCATCAATCAAGGTACTGGATACACTTAGTCAATCCACAAACCTGATCAGCAAATTAAAAGGTAACACAACCCGGTTTCGTGATGGTATGACAGCAGCTGGGTTTGATTTGGTCCCGGGAGAACACCCCATTACTCCAATTATGCTATACGATGCTCCCCTGTCACAAAAATTCTCCGAACGCCTGCTGGAAGAAGGCATTTATGTGATCGGATTCTTCTATCCGGTGGTTCCCAAAGGAAAAGCCAGGATCAGAGTACAGCTATCCGCTGCCCACGACACAGAAGACATCGATCGTGCCATTGCAGCATTTAGCAAAGTGGGGAAAGAGCTGGGGGTTATATGTTAAAAAGTTGACTCATTAAGCAATCCCGAAGGGATTGAATGTTTATAGCATAATAGATTGGTGTTCATCGACTCTGAAAGAGTCGTATCGTCCCTCAAGGTATAACCGCAACAACATGTGACCCCTTCAGGGTCAGTCGACTACATCCTCATTGGTCTATAGACATTGGACCCTTTCAGGGTCCCGCTCTTTGTCAGCTAAGTTTTGTTACTCTAGTCGATCCAATCAAATAAATACTCCTCTTTATGCTCTATTTGAAAGTTGGTCAGGAACTCCTTGTATTCCTCCTTGAATGACTTCTTACGGTGATGTCCTTTTGTCTTTGAATATAACCTATCACATTATCCAGATGCGAATGAGAGTAAGAAAAAGCCCCATAACCTTCCTGCCATTGAAACTTGAATTTGGATAATTTTTTGCGACTGACGAAATCATTAGAAGCCTTTTTGATTTCCCGGACAAGGTCTGATAAACAACATGACGGTTTCATGCCGATCAAGATATGTACATGATCAGGCATACCATTGATAGCAAGTAATTTTTGTTTTTTGTTGCGAATTACACCAGTAATGTATTTGTAGAGTTCCTCTTCCCATTCTTGAGAAATAAGGCTCTCTCGGTCAGCAACCGCAAATACGACTTGTATGTAAATCTGAGAAAATGTTCCGGCCATCAGTACATGTATTTTAAAGGTTAGAAAATTGCATTTTTACAATAATCTAATTTTGAAAGCAAATGAGCTCGTATTGATGAGACTACTTGGTTAAAATGTTGACTCATTAACCAATCCCGAAGGGATTGAATGTTTATAGCATAAAAGATTAGTGTTCATCGACTCTGAAAGAGTCGTATCTACCCAAGAAGCCAGACAAGCATGTGACCCCTTCAGGGTCAGTCGACTATGTCTGTAACTGCCTATAAACATTGGACCCTTTCAGGGTCCTGCTCTATGTTAGCAAAGGTTTTGGTGCTTGCCATGGACACTATATTAAAGTATGAATCACTATACCAGGTCTTTTGCTACAATCAATCCAGTTTCAATAAACATGTGCTCGAACCAATCCCGAAGGGATTGATTGTTTATAGCATGAAAGATTAGTGTTCATCGACTCTGAAAGAGTCGTATCTACCTTTTTGAAGCCATATAAGCATGTGAACCTCTCAGGGTCAATCGACTATATCCGTATTTGCCAATAAACGTTGGACCCTTTCAGGGTGCTCTATGTCAGTAAAATTTTGGTACTTGCCATGGGCACTATATTAAAGTCTGATGTGATATACCAGGTCTTTTACTACAATCAATTCAGTTTCAATAAACATCTGCTCAAACCAATCCCGAAGGGATTGAATGTTTATAGCATAACAGATTGGTGTTCATCGACTCTGAAAGAGTCGTATCTACCTTTTTGAAGCCATATAAGCATGTGAACCTCTCAGGGTCAATCGACTATATCCGTATTTGCCAATAAACGTTGGACCCTTTCAGGGTGCTCTATGTCAGTAAAATTTTGGTACTTGCCATGGGCACTATATTAAAGTCTGATGTGATATACCAGGTCTTTTGCTACAATCAATCCAGTTTCAATAAACATGTGCTCGAACCAATCCCGAAGGGATTGAATGTTTATAGCATGAAAGATTGGTGTTTATCGACTCTGAAGGAGTCGTATCTACCTAAGTGAAGCCAGATAAGCATGTGACCCCTTCCGTCAGGTTTTGTTTCAGTTGCTTGCAATGGGCAGTAATTTATGAATGGTTCTCATTCGAGGTATGAGTGATCCGTTTCATTCTGCACCTACTCGCTATGACATAGAGCTCAAACGCGGTGGCAGGAGGGCAACAAAAGAACTACCCTTTCAAGACCAGCTGTGCAGTATCAAAACTCGTTTCACTGATCAAAACCCGATGCTGCTCCCTTATCTGGTCAAGCTGATCACTCGAGTAGTGCCTGATGGTGAGCAGCTCTACAGGTCGCTTTACTTCAGAGGTAAATTCCTCTTCCAGGTCCTTAAGCAAGGAATCGATTTTTGTGATATCGTCATTCACGACCAGGGAAAACGACACAGCCAGGTTTTTCATCAGAGAAATTCTGATGTGATTTCTTACCAGGAGTCCGAATATCTGACTCAAATGATCTTCCACTACAAATGATGAATCCCGTGTTCGAATCTGAATGAGGGCCTGCTCTTTCAACCTGACTTTCACTGGTGGATAGACATCAGGACCTTCGTCACTGACTAATGTTCCCTCTGATTGTGGATCAAGGAAGGATCTGACATACAGCGGTATTTCTTTGTCCTTGAGTGGTTTCAACGTCCTGGGGTGAATTACCTTCGCACCGTAGTAGGTCATTTCCACAGCTTCGGCATAGGACAACCGGGGTAAGAGCTGAGCTTGATCCGAGATATTTGGATCTTCAGTCATGATACCCGGTACATCTTTCCATGCCGTAACCGATTGGGCACCGAGGCAATTGGCCAGAATGGCAGCCGTGTAATCCGAGCCCTCACGCCCGAGGGTCATAGAATGGTTTTCACTGGTTCCGGCAATAAACCCCTGGGTCAGAACGGTTCCTTTTTCCAGTAGCGGATTAATGATCTGCTCCACCTGTTTACCAGTCCTGTGCCAATCAACCTGACCATTACGATAGGTGTCGTCTGTTTTAAGTACATCTCTAATATCAAGCCACACAACCGGCAAGTCAACGGATTGGAGATAAGCATTGACTATGATTGTAGAAAGGAGCTCACCTATACTCACTACCTGATCATAAATATAGTCGTAGGAATCAACCGGCTGATCTTCGAGCAACCATTCCGCCTCGACCATCACGTCATTTAGCTGATCACGGATATCTCCCTCTATTCCCAGGTCCCTCACTATATCAAAGTGATGTTGCCTGACAACATCCAGTTTGGCCATGGCATTACCCTCTTGCGCTACATAGCTATCTACCACTTCCTCCAGGTGATTAGTTGTCTTACCCATAGCTGAAACAACCATGACTTCCGGCATCATTTCCAATTGCTTTAGCAAGCTGGCAAGATTCCTTACAGATTCCGCGTTATCAATAGATGCCCCACCAAATTTATGTACTGAAATCCCGGTTTTCATGCCGCCAAATATAAGGATGTCGAGCGTAAGTAGATATGTCGTGCTTAAGTCGGGTTTACCTATTTTTCATACCTTACCAACATATAGATAAATAACTACATATGAAGCCTTGTTTTGTATTACTGGCCGCTCTGCTCTCTTGGCAGACAAGCTGGTCTCAGGCACCCCAAAAACCAGGTTCAGCCGAAATTTTCAATGCCATTCAGAAAGCACAAGTACTGGGATCAGTACTTTATGTAGCAGCTCATCCCGATGATGAGAATACCCAACTGATCTCCTACTTTGCCAATGAACGCAAATATGAGACAACCTACCTCTCTCTGACCAGAGGAGATGGCGGGCAAAACCTGATAGGTACCGAGATTTCCGAACAGTTAGGAGTCATCAGGACTCAGGAACTTCTCAGGGCCAGAGCTACCGATGGTGGTAACCAAATGTTCTCCCGTGCCATTGATTTTGGATATTCCAAGGATCCGGAAGAGACACTGAATGTATGGGACAAGGATCAGGTTTTGGCAGATGTCATTTGGGCTTACCGTAAAACCAGACCAGATATTGTAATTCATCGCTTTGATCACCGCACGCCCGGAAGAACACATGGGCATCATACTGCATCGGCGATGCTAAGCTATGAAGCTTTTGAGCTGGCAGGTAAATCCAATATTGAAACAGGTCAGCTTAACTACGTGACCCCCTGGACTCCAACCCGGCAGTTCTTCAATACTTCATGGTTTTTTTATGGTAGTCGCGAAAAATTTGAAGAAGCAGATAAATCCGACATGGTATCGGTAGATATCGGAGAATACTATCCGACCCTGGGCAAATCAAATAATGAGATAGCTGCGGAAAGCCGGAGTTTCCACAAAAGCCAGGGATTTGGAGCCACCGGATCCCGGGGAAGTGATATGGAGTTTCTGGAGTTAGTTCAGGGTAATGATGTCGATCCTGAGGATGATCCGATGAAGGGTATCAATACTACCTGGAGCCGGGTCAAAGGGGGTGCTCCCATTGGAGATATGCTCAAAGACATAGAGTCTACATACGACTTGAACGACCCATCTGCATCCATTCCTTCCCTGGTGGAAGTCTATCAAGCCATTGAACAGCTTGACAACGATGGATTTTGGGTACCAAAGAAACTTGCCGAGATACAGGACATCATTGCTGCCTGTGCCGGTCTGTATATAGAAGCTGTCGCCGAGGATTACTCCGGGTCTCCCGGCCAAAATGTGGAAGTTGATATCGAAGCCATTAACCGATCTGCAGCTAATTTTACACTAAAAAGCCTGCAGGTAAAGCCGGGTAATATCGATACATCCTTCACCCTGGATATGGAAAACAATCAACGCTATCAGTTTTCATTTGATCTGACCATTCCTTCCGATGAAGACTATTCGACCATATACTGGCTGGAGAAGGAAGGAACTCATGGTATGTTCAGAGTAGATGATCAGGAACTGATAGGAAAACCGGAAGGAGATCGCCCTATTAACCTTTATTATGAGATTGACATAGACGGACATACATTTGATTATCAATCA
>JAUILF010000094.1 GCA_030433135.1 Bacteroidia bacterium
AATTTTATTTGGTTCGTTTATCTCCGGCATATGCTTCAATAATTCTTCAATATTTTCATCCGATGTAAGATCTTTATTGTCCAGGGTCATGTCTACGGCATAAGACATAAAATCCATGTTGGTGTAATCCCGTAAATATCCATTGGTCACAAAAAGGTCCTGCCAGCCATCCAAATCATAATCGGCAATTAGTGCCGACCAGGACCAATCACTGTTCGATACTCCGGCAATCTGGCCGATTTCAGTAAATTCTCCGGTACCCTGGTTCAGTTGTACCATGTTGCGCATGTTCTGTTTGTAGAAACCTTGCTCCAGTAATAATTGATATTTATTAAAGTTATCAGAGCCCGAGGTTAATTTTATCCGGTAATTGTCCTGGGGCAACATATCAAGGGTGACAATATCATTTAATCCGTCATTATTGATATCTGCAGCATCAGATCCCATGGAAAAGAGAGATGTATGATCAATACTGCCGGCAAGCTGCTCCCGGAAAGTTCCATCCTGCTGGTTGATATAATAATAGTCCTCTTCATTAAAATCATTGCTGACATAAATGTCCGGCCAATAATCCTGGTTGAAGTCGGCAATAGCCACACCCAGTCCAAAACCCAGTACGTTGTTAATAAGACCCGCTTCCTGACTTACATCGGTGAAAACCCCGTCATCGTTGCGATACAGTTTATCACTATAGTTAGTATTTGGTCTGGATTTCAACTGACCTAACCGATTATTAAAATTGGCAAATTCGGGCACGGAATGATTAAGTAAAAACATATCCGGGTCTCCATCACGGTCATAATCGAAGAAGGCAGCCTGGGTGGAATAGGCGGGATCATTTAATCCATATTTGGACGCTTCCTCTGAAAAAGAGATTTGGCCCTCATTATTTTTACCATTATTGATATAAAGTAAGTTTCGACGACCATTAGGATCTTTGGCTGCCGAGCGGCAGATATAGATGTCGAGCCAGCCATCCTGATTAACGTCGGCCATAGCCACACCAGTATTCCATAAACCCGCAGCTTCAATACCGGCTTCACTGGCAATATTTTCGAATTTCCAGTCCCCCTGGTTTATATAAAGATGACTGGCAACAAGATTTCCGGTAAAGAAGATGTCACACAGACCATCATTATCGACATCACCGGTTGCCACTCCACCACCATTGTAGAAATAGCTGTATTTCATCACATTAAACTCGGGAGTCTCTTTCAGAATATTCTTGAAAGTTATTCCAGTCTTGCTGGGGGAGAGGCTGTTGAATAGCGTTTCTTCAGATTGATGACAACCTGCCATCCATATTAGTAGAAATAATAAATAGATCTGTCTGATCATCTAGGGAGAAATTAGTTAAACGCGGATGAGCTACTTGTCTTAGAAAATATTATTGCAGTTTCTCCGGTTTATCGTCATTTTTTTGGTCTGGGGTAGGTCTAAATAATCAATTTTCCCTTGTACTGAAAGAAATGGGAACTGAATGTTCAAGAATGGAAAATAGAAAAAAAGTACCAACCCCGGAGGATTGGTACTTTGTAGTCTTTGACGGTGGTTTTACTATTTCTTATCCCACCAAAGTCTTGTGCTGTTTTTGTCCTGACCATTTAGTTCAGGTGAGGCAATAGCTGCTTCAACTGCTTCACGGTTGGTGTCAAATTCACTACTCTCATAAACCATTCTCCGCATGAGTTCATCCGTCGCCACATCCAGGTTTTCCGAGTTCAGCCTCTCAAACTGTTTTGGATAGCCAGTTCTGCGTAATTCGGCGAAAGCTTCGAAACCATCCGGATACAGAGCCAGCCATTTTTGCGTAATGATTTGCTCAAGTTGCCTTTCCATGTCTCCGCCTTCTTCGAAAGCAACCGGAATGTCACTGACAGCCGGACTTTCAGGTGATGCATCTACTGGCGTATTGGAGCTGCTGATGTAAGCGTCAATAGCAGCATCGTCTGCAGCACCCCATTCCAGAATGGACATGCGGATACCAGTCTCATAAAGTTCCTTCGCAGTTCCACCCATATTCCAACCCAGCAGGGCACCTTCCGCTCTGAGCAGATACACCTCACCAGCTCTCATAACCTTGATCGGAGGATTGTTGGGTTGATTAACAGGTCGGAAGTAATCAGCGAGATCAGAATGGTTGGCGTTCTTGCTGTCGGTGAGTTGTACCTGAGACTGGCCATTTCGCAGACCTTCATAGGGACTGCCGTCACCATCAGAATCACCGTCAATGGCGGGAGCAAAGTAGCTGCTGATTCTTGGATCTTCATATCCTTCCAGAATACTTTCCATCAGGGTACTCATACGAAACTCACCCCAGGCAGTAATTTGATTTAAAGGATGGAAAGACTGCGCCGTAGTGATAACTTCTGCATTTTCCTCATTTGTGGTAATTACACCATCAGCTACTGCTTTCTCTGCTTCCGTTTGAGCCAATCCAGGATCAGCATACCGGACCCTCATAGCCAAACGCAAACGCAGGCTGTTGGCAAACTTCAGCCAACCATCAACGCTACCTGAGTAAATCTGATCGTTGGAGCCAAAGGCACTACCATCCGGATTAGCCTTTAAAACTGCTACTGCTTCATCCAATGTCACAAAGAAACTACGGTAGATATCTTCCTGCTGGTCATATGGTACGGATAGTTCCCCATTTCCAAACTGGCTGTAGGGAATCGGTCCCCAGAAGTCGGTAATACGGTGGAAAGCCTGTACTTTCCAGACCTTAGCTACCGCATTTTGAACATCCAGACCATTCTCACCGGTAAAGTCTTCGACGAACTTAACATTGGGAGCAGCTTGCCCGAAAAAGGTGGTCCAGGCACTGTTCGACCATCTCCCAACCTGGGTATACCGGTCTGATGGGAAGTTGGGGTGCGTAACTGCAAAGTACTGGCAGTACATGTCCGCAAACAGGTTCTGAGCAATCTGATATCCCCCGCCTCCATACATAGAGCGGTATTGGGTTTGAGCAAAGGCCAACCCGATGAGAGAGGCATCTACCTTGTCCGCGGTCAATGCCAGCGGATCGGTATTTATTTCCTCAAAGTCATCTGTACAGCTGGATCCTATCAGGGCCAGAGCCAGCATGACTATATATAAATTATGAAATTTCATAGATCAATATTTTTTAAAATTAGTTTAGAAACCAAACTTCAAGTTCACTCCGTATTCCCTGGTGGTTGGAGGACCAAAGTCTTCGGTACCTTCCGCATTTGTTCCAGTGCTCGTAAAGACCTCAGGATCGACGTTTCCGGCCTTGTTTGAGATAAAGAACAGATTTCGACCCACTAAGGAAACCTTAACTGAGCGAAATGGCAAATTGGAAAGTGTAGATGCGGGCAAGGAATATCCTAAAACCGCTTCTCTTAATCGTGTATTGGAAGCATCCAGGATGAAAGCTTCTCCCACCGGAGAGTTTCTTCCTCCCAGCTTGGTCCACATCTTCTCAGAGTTGGTAGCAACCGTATTGGGTGTTCCATCTTCCTGAACGGCTGTTTCACCGGCAAAGAAGTTTTCACCAAAGATCAAACCACCTTCTCGTCCATTCAGTGTTTCTTCAGTAGCACCATCAGCATACATGATAGCATTGGTATTCGATACAATAGTACCACCTTGTCTAATGTCAATAAGGAAACTGAAATTGAAGTTCCCCAAAGAGAATGTATTCCTTATTCCTGCAAGGAAATCAGGGTTGAAGTTAGATACGAGTACATCAAGACCGGAGGTAATCCTCGGCGTTCCATCTGCCTCGACAATTACCCGACCCTGCTCATCTCTGGCAAATCCTCTGGAATAAACATTACCCCATGGCTCACCAACCTCCAGACGGAATTGTCTCAGGAAGTTCGCACCTCCAATGTCAAGTCGATCAAATCCTTCGGCGATTTCCAGTACTTCACTATTGTTATCAGCATAGTTCAGGGTTAGATCCCAGTTGAAGTTGCTTGACCGGATAATTCCAGCGTTAACTACGGCCTCAAATCCGGTATTCTGAATATCAGCACCGTTAGTAAATACCGCCGCTGCTCCTGATGGAGTAGGAATATTTACCCTAAATAACTGATTGGTACTATTAGACTTGTAATAGGTAAGGTCTAATCCCAGACGATTATTGAACAACCTGATATCAGCTCCAAACTCCAGTGATTTTGTTTTTTCCGGTAGCAGGTTGGGCAAAGGAATGGTCGTGGACAATTGTAAGAATCCTCCTCGTCCACCACCACTTACGGTAGCGGCTCTAACCAATTGGTAAGGTCGGGTATCATTACCCACTTCGGCGTATGATGCCCTGACTTTCAACAATGAAAGCCATTGTGGAGTCGATCCCATAAGATCGGAGGCTACGACTGTCAAACCTACAGAAGGATAGAAGAACGACCAGTTTTCAGGACTCAAAGTGGAACTCCAGTCATTTCGACCGGTAATATCCAGGTAAATGGCATTCTTAAATCCAATGGTAGCAAAACCATAAAGGGACTGAACTTCCCGCTTATTGAAATCTTCGGTGGCAGTGATATTTGAAGTGTTTCCGAAAGAAAACAGGTTGGGAACATTCAGAGGACTGTTTCTTCCCTGGTTGTTGCCAATGATCCTTCCAAACTCACTTTGCCTCAGGTTACCACCGGCGCTGACATCAAGAGAAAAGTCAGTACCAAAGTCCTGCTTATAGTTTAACAGGAAGTCCGAGTTCCATTCATAGCCACGATCATCACGGGTCTGATAAAATCCCTGATCCGCAATAATATAAGAATCAGTGGAGTAGTAATCAGACCGGTGAAGGTTGTTCCGATCGATTGATGATCGTCCCAAAATACTTAAGCTGGGAGTGATTTGATATTTCAATGATATCAACCCTATTACGCGTTCTTCCAGTACATCATTGGTGATATTATGTAGCGCCCAGTAGGGATTGGATGGTGCATTCAGGCCTGGTTGCCAGAAATGCTGTTTGTTAACGCCATCAGGATCTGTAAATTCATATTTACTCACATCTTCCGTCCGGATATTGGCTGGCATCTTATAGAGTGCACGTACTTCGTTTTGATAACCACCTCCGGTAGCTATTACATTGTCGATGTTTCTACGGATGTAATTAACCTTGGAATCAAGTGTCAGCTTGTCAAATAACTTCGTGGTAATACGCAAGTTCAAATTATGTGACGTCAACTCATTCATTGGTATGATCCCTTCCGCATCGGTAAAGGTGTATGAAAAGTAGGACTGAGTGGTTGAAGAGCGAGATGAGATACCCAGGTTGGTGGAAAAGTTATGCCCCGTTTGAAAGAAATCACTGGTTCTTCCCGTTGGGTTGCCTTCGTATGGGATCATTGTCCCCGCTTCTGCAGGATCATTGGACCAGGTTGGCGTCAATCTGCCATCAACCTCGGGGCCCCAGGAGCGCTCTGCATGTTCGTTGAATACACCATCACTTCCCTGGCCATACTGATCTTGAAAATTATTCAGGTAGATCGGGCTTGTAGCCATATAGGTGGTATTGAGATCTACGGAATAACCTTCACTTCCGCGGCCGGTTCTGGTAGTTACGACAATCACCCCGTTGTTGGCACGACTACCGTACAGTGCTGCAGCGTTTGCACCCTTTAACACGGTAATGGATTCAATATCATCGGCACTCAGGTTGCTGATATCACTACCCATGGTGACACCGTCAACCACATATAGAGGTTGACTACTTCCATCTATGGATCGGTTTCCTCTAAGCGTAACCTTGGCTGCACCACTTACTCCGCTACCTACCCGGCCAACGGAAATACCGGCTACGTTACCAGAAAGTCCATCCAAAATGTTGGTTGGTCTTGCTTCGTTAAGGGTTTCTACCTCGGCATTCTGAGCCGCATAGGTAATTGCTTTCTTCTCCCTGCTGATACCCAAGGCGGTTACAACCACCTCATCCAGGGCGACACCTGCTTCCAGGACCACATCAATGGCCTGTCGTCCCTCGACTGCAACAGTCTGAGAACTAAAACCCGTGTAGGTAAACAGCAAAGTAGCTGTTTCAGAACTTACATCCAGACTGTATGACCCATCAAGGTCACTGACAGTTCCATTGGTAGTCCCCTGTTCCAGGATATTAACCCCGATCAGTGGTTCGCCTGATGCATCAATCACGGACCCGGTGACGGTGTGTTGTGCTATCAACAGCGCTGCATTGAGCATTGTTATTAAAAATGCTAGTAAATACTTCCTTTTCATATGTATTGTTTTAGATTCTTGACAAGTATTTGATCACCTAAACTCTGACACATGTTACCTTTCATTTGGTGTCATCTTAATTAGTAGGCTCGGTAGGAATCCGACGAACTCAAAAACAGTTTTTACCGGATGCTTTTTCTCATGGTTACAAGTAGAACGTGCGAGACTTCCTTTCCGTCGATCTCTCTATTAACATTGTTTCAGTTCGAAAATATTAAAAATATCTTAAATTGTGTGCGCACACAGAAAATCTTTTTGTGAATGGATTTCCGTGGAATTGTGATTTCAAATCCACCAGAAATGGTATAATCTCGGTGGATAAAGGGATAAACATTGGAATTGCAAATGATTCCCAAACGTGAATCCGGCTATGCCCAGGTAGGGTGGATGAATTTTTTTGACTAAGACTTATTCACCTGGGTAGGGGAAAACCTAGTTTGCATTGATTAATTTTAACACTCAGTTAACACATTTGGACCGAAATCTTAACAATGCGAATCAGAATTAAGGACATCGCAGATCAGGCAGGAGTTTCAGTGGGTACAGTGGATCGCGTTATTCACAAGAGAGGTAATGTTTCTCCTGCCGTTAAGGAGAAGGTGGAGAAAGTGATGACACAGTTAGGGTATAGGCGAAACATTATTGCAAGTACTCTCGCTCTTAACAGGACTCTTCGTATTTCAGTTCTTCTCTTTGACAACAAGGATTATTTTTGGGAGCAAACCAGACTGGGTATTGAGAAGGCGCAGGATGCCACCCATCATTATGGTGTTGAGGTCTCTATTCTCTATTGCGAAAACCCGGGAGACTTTCGGAAAAAGACCAAGCAAATTTTGGACTCACGTCCGGATGCGATTATGTTTGCTCCACTGTACAAGGAAGAGGGACTCAGGTTTATAGAAGAATGTCACAACCGCTCCATCCCTACAGTCTTGATTAATACCCAACTGGATGCCCCCGATACGCTTTGCTATATCGGTCAGGACTCTTATCAGAGTGGAGTAGTGGCTGCCCGCCTGATCCATTTTGGAATCCCTGATCACTCATCAGCCCTATTGCTCAACCTGGATTCCTCGGCTGCAAATGCTCAGCATCTGATGGACAAAGAGAGGGGTTTCAGAGATTACTTTAATGAGATACAAAGTAAATCCGTCCATGTGTACGCAGCCAACTTCGAACATGAAAAATCACAGAACGATTTGCGAAACTTTCTATCCGGGGTTTTTGAGGCCCACCCGGACCTCAGGTCGATCTTTGTCACTAATTCGCGGGCTTATCGGGTAGTTGAATGCCTGAAAGAAGACGAATTGGAAAAACTGTTTATCGTTGGGTTCGATCTGATCGAGCCTAATATCAGACATCTTAAGTCAAACCGGATTAATTTCTTGATAAATCAGAATCCAACTTTGCAGGGCTACCTGGGGGTGCTTAATATTGTCAACCATATTCTGCTCAAGAAAGATGTGACACCGATTCAATACCTTCCTTTGGATATTGTAGTGGTGGAAAATTGCGAGTATTATGTCAATAGCGATTATGCCTTTCCTGCTGTGGTGTGATTGCGGTAGGCAGTGGGCAGTATCCAGTATCCAGTAGGCAGTAGGCAGTAGGCAGTAGGCAGTGGGCAGTAGGCAGTATCCAGTGGGCAGTAGGCAGTATCCAGTAGGCAGTAGGCGGTAGGCAGTAGGCAGTAGGCGGTAGGCAGTAGGCCTGGTACCTGCCTGTCGGTTTCATTTCCTCTGGTTGACTTTTGGATGGTTACCTAATACGGATTCTCATCGTTTTTTCTCATCTTAAGCTGTGCAAGCAATCAGGTTGATCCCTTTCCAAAAATGGCATCGAACAGAAAACCCGAAGTGTTGACCTCAGAGCGACTCAAATCGCTGGATCTTTTCCGGGGTTTAGTGATGTTTCTATTGATCGGTGAGGCGGCTCAGGTCTATCATGCCTTTACGGATGCTGCTGATTCAGATTCATTCCTGGGGTTACTTATGTTGCAGTTTCATCATCATCCGTGGAATGGACTCCGTTTCTGGGACCTGATACAGCCTGCCTTTATGTTTATTGTCGGGGTAGCCATGCCGTTTTCCCTGGCAAGCAGGTTGAAAAAGGGCTCAACATGGATCCAGGCTTTTCGTCATATTTTGAGAAGGTGCCTCACTTTGTTGGCCCTGGGAGTTGGTTTGCACTGCGTTTACAATGGTCGTCTGGTTTGGGAATTATGGAATGTGCTTTCACAACTGTCCTTTACTATCCTGGTGACTTTTCTGTTGTTGAGGAAAAGTTACCAGATGCAACTGGCTGTTTCTGTCATTTTACTGGTAGTTGCTGAGGTGAGTTATCGCCTGTATGACCCATCGGCTCCATTTGTCAAGGATGAAAACTTTGGCAGCTATATGGACATGGTACTCATGGGCAAGATAAACAATGGAGGAGGATGGGTGACTATAAACTGTATGTCCACTGCTGCACATACGATCTGGGGGGCAATGTGTGGTAAGCTATTGTTGTCGGACCAGACCCCGATTGAAAAAGTCAAATGGATGACCATAAGTGGTCTGGTGATACTGGTGTCAGGATACTCAATGGATCTATTGCAGCTCACTCCCATCGTCAAGAGGATTGCTACAACCTCTTTTGTGTTAGTGTCAGGGGGATACTGTCTATTGATGCTGGCATTTCTTTACTGGATTATTGATGTGCGAAAATCAAAGGCAACCTGGTTTGATTTTTTGATCATTGTCGGCATGAATCCCATCTTTATTTACCTGTTTGCTGAAACCGTAGGACACCAGTGGTTTAACGATGCGGTACGTATATTTAACGATGGATTTTTGGGATGGTTTCTTTCTGATCCGGTACTGGCCATTACCAATGCCTTGTTGGTTTGGTATCTCATGTGGTACATCTGCTACTGGTTGTTCAGGAAAAGGATCTTCTTTAAAATATAGGCTCTTCGAAATCTGAATTGAATGGCACTGATTTGCTTGTTTCCCTTATTATTTTCTGTCTTATCTGTCGGCTTAACTCAAGGAGATTCACTCAGTTACCTTGCTTTGGGTGATTCCTATACGATCGGGGAGAGTGTTGATCCAGGGGACCGCTACCCTGTGCAATTGGCAGGAGAACTGACCGTGAATGGAATAGCCATCAGTTCGCCGGATATCGTGGCCACTACAGGGTGGACAACCCTGGATTTGAGTGAGGCCATGGATGTCCGGCAAATTGAGGACAACAGGTATGATTTGGTCTCTTTGCTTATCGGCGTCAATGATCAATATCAGGGGAAAGATATAGCAGCTTATCCGGATAATTTTCGCTCGCTGTTGAAGAGGAGTATTGCGCTTGCTGATGGGGCTGTTGAGCGGGTCTTTGTAATTTCTATTCCTGATTATGCCTTTACACCTTTTGGACAAGAGCGAGACTCGGCAAAGATTTCTGCTGACATTGATGCATATAATGAGATTAATAGAAAGATAGCACACGAAATGGGCGTTCGTTATTTTGATATAACACCTATATCCAGGTTGGGACTGGATGAACCTGCCCTGGTGGCGAAAGATGGATTGCATCCTTCTGGCAATATGTATCAGAGGTGGGTTGAGGAGATTATGCTCAAACCTTTGCTTGACCTCCTCAGGTGAAAAGAGGTTATCCGACCGTCATAACTGACATAACCGGACTGCAAATCAGACAGGCTTCTTTTTGCGTAACAATCCCTCCTGGACTACGGAGGCGACAAGAGTTCCATCCTGGCGGAAAATACTACCACGTGTAAATCCGCGGGCATTTCCGGCGCTGGGACTGTCAATGGTATACAGTAGCCATTCATCAATGCGAAAGTCACGGTGAAACCACATGGCATGATCAATACTGGCAATCTGAATTCTGTGGTTGCTGATTTCGTGTTGATGGGGTTGAATGGCTGTGGTCAGCAGGTTGTAATCAGAAGCATACGCTAATAACCTCTCATGCACGGTTTGCTTGTTTTCTACCGCACCTTTGGCTCGAAACCAGACATGTCGCAAAGGTTTCTGACTCTGCGGTTTCACAAAGTTGCCCGGATCCACCGGCCGGAATTCTATAGGTCGGGGTCTGAAAAATCTTCGAATTGAAGGAGGTAGTTGGTGGCCAAATTCTTCCATTAATTCCTGATCTGACGAAAGCGTGTCCGGTGGTGGTACATCCGGGATCTCCACCTGATGATCGAAACCATCCTGGACCAGTTGAAACGAGATTGCCGTAATAAATATGTCTTTTCCGTGTTGTACTGCCCGCACTCTGCGGGTTGAAAAGCTGCCGCCGTCTCTCACTTCATCCACGATATATACGATGGGGTGATTAAGATCTCCCGGAAGAATAAAATAGGCATGCATAGAATGCACATGACGATCTTCCGGTACGGTAAGGATAGCTGCATCCAGCGACTGTGACAATACCTGGCCTCCAAATACATGATGAGCTCCTATGTCGTGGTTGATACCCCGGAAGATGTTCTTTTCAATGCTCTCCAGGTTGAGCACCTCAATTAATTCGCTGGCATCTTCTAGTATGGTCATAGTGCTGCAAACATAACCTTTTGGGCTTTAATCGCCAGTCCATATACCTGGGACCAGGTTTTTTCTCTACAGTCTTGAATATCGAATTTAAACAAGTCCGATGCTCGTTTATCTTTGCGCTGTAAAAAAAGCAGTATTTTATGCATAGACTGGACAGGCAAACGGCAGGTATTGAGCAATCCTACCCTATCAAGGTGTTGCAAATTGGCGGTGGAAATTTTCTTCGGGCTTTTGTAGACTGGATGGTGAGTAAGATGAATCATAAGGGGGTGTTCCAGGGAAGTGTAGCCGTGGCCAAAGCGACACCAGGTGGGGACTACACTGAATTGAGACAACAACAGGGACTATTTCATGTAGCGGTCAGGGGTATTCGGGAGGGTCATACCATAGATGAAATGGATCTGGTATCCAGTGTGGAGCAGGTTCTCCAACCCTATGATGACTTTGCTTCATTTCTGAAGCTAGCCGAATCAGATTCATTGAGTGTGATCGTTTCCAATACGACTGAGGCGGGGATTCGCTATAAGGATCAGGTGTTTTCAGAGAGTGAAGCTGCCACTACTTTTCCCGCCTTGCTTACTGCCTTCTTGTGGAGGCGATTTCAGGTATTTGGTGGTGACCGTGATAAGGGGTTGGTGATATTGCCCTGTGAATTGATAGAAGCCAATGGAGATCAGCTAAAGGAATATGTGGTAAGGCATGGAAAAGACTGGAAGTTGGGAGAGGTGTTTCTCGAATGGGTAGTGGAGGCAAATACTTTTGCCAATACTTTAGTAGATCGTATCGTGCCCGGTTATCCGGGGGCAGATGCGGCGGAACTAAATGAGCGTACAGGTTTTGACGATCAATTGCTGGTAGCAGCAGAGCCTTATCATATATGGGTCATCCAGGCTGATCGAGATGTCGAATCCTTGTTTCCTCTGGCAAAGGCGGGCCTGAATGCAGTATATACCAACGATCTCACCATGTACCGGCAGCGAAAAGTGAGAATTCTGAATGGAGCTCACACCAGTATGGTGCCAGTGGGTCTACTTGCAGGGATTGAAACGGTGGGTGAGTTTGTTGGAAATCCGGATATGGAAGCATGGTTGGTGTCCGTACTGCAGGATGAAATCATGCCGACATTGGATTATGATAACAAAATGCTGCAGGACTACATGCAGGAAGTGCTGGACCGGTTCCGCAATCCCTTTGTAGAGCATAAACTCAGTAGTATTGCCTTAAACTCCTTTTCCAAATTCAGGACCCGTATTCTGCCATCTTTGTTGGCTTATGTGGAGTTGAAAAATGAGGTGCCGTCTAACCTGGCATTGAGCCTGGCGGCTATGATCAGATTGTATGAAGGTTCGTGGAAAGGTGAGAAGGTAGCGTTGAAGGATGGTGAAGACGTACTTTGGTTTTGTCAAAATGTTTGGGCTGAATACCGCAGTGATAAAATCACCCTTAATAGGTTGGTGGGAAAGACCTTAGCGCATAAGCCTTTTTGGGGGCTGGATCTGTCAGAAATAGATGGTTTGGAGGACCAGGTAACAGACTATCTTTATGTGATCGAAAACAAGTCCCTGGTGGACCATATCATCCAGACTACTAAATCTTAAATCCCACCGTCAACATCAGTTGTCCGCGAAAATAACTGTTATTAACAATTTGCTGAGGTGCATCAGAAACCAGGTAAGGAATATAGATTTCATCACCTGTATTGATCTGGTACGCAATGTCGCAGTAAGCCTTGTTTCCCCGGATACCGGCTCCGGCTGAAAATATGGCATGCATACCATTATCATCCTGAAAAGGGCTTTGCAGCAACTGGGCTCCGCCTCTTAACCTAAAGGCTTGTAAAGCCAATTCAGCACCGACCCTGACATTGATACTGCCGCCATATGTTTCATCAATCTCGGTATTGACCTGTTCTTCATAGTCCCGGTCGGCCGGATTGTCGCTATTGCGTGTGAAATTAAAGCGGCTGGAACCATAATCAACAAACTCCACATCAGCCGTGATAAAACCACTTTTACCGAATATGTAAGCGGCGCTACCAACTGCTCTCCAGGGAGTCCTTAAACCGTATTCGAATTCTCCATCAGGGGAAAAGCTGGTGAATGACTCGCTTCCATTATTATCAGTATAGTCATAGCGCATGTTGGTGTAATGCCTGTCGGTCAGAGTCAGCCATGTGGGGGTATGAGCAGCAAGGCCAAACCTCAGAGAGTGATCTACTTTGTAAATTACTCCAATTTTTCCATTTACTCCTGACCCCTCAGTAGTGAGAAATTCATCAAACTGCAGATAGTCAAATGCCGGAATTCGATCCGAACGATCATCCTCATTGTATAGTTTTTCCGATTCGTACGAGATAAATGGAATACCTACTGTTCCACCTATGAGTAGTTTGTCCTGGTAATTTCCACCAAAGTTGATGACCATTTCATTGTAGTGCCCACTTGTCCGCACCAGTTGTTCCTTTTCGAAAGGAGTTTCTCTGGACATATCAAAATCTGTTTCATAGACAAGGTTTTCGTCAAAATCGTAGATGGCACCTGTTTCGTATGCGGGACCCGCTTCAAAAGGATCGAGCTCATCGGGACGACGCAAGTATGCCAGCCCGGCAAACCTGTCAGTAATAGATCCAATGGATTCTCCCCGAAAGACGAATTCTTCGGGATAGGCATTCATTTTATTCATGCCCAGGGCAAAACCCACCGATTTCCAGGCACTTCTTTTGGGTTGATTGGCAAACACAACTCCCATATTGGGCAGATTAAAACTGTTGACCTGCTCTTCCTGTGATGGATTACCTTCAAGTGAGGAGGTAGTCCGTGAATGCAAAAAAGCCGGCGTAACCATGACTTCAGATTTCCAGTAACCTCCAATCCCTGCCGGATTGATAGACAGAGCGGTAAAATCACCACCCAATGCACCCATGGCACTTCCTACTGCGGTACCCCTTGCTGTTCCCTGTATGTTAAAATAGGAGTACCGAATGGCATCATTTGCGATTTGCGCTGTGAGATGTCCTGTACTACATACGCAGATCAAAACTACTGCTACGAAATTTCTCATACTAATTCTTTGAGTTGGTCACACATGCTCCTCAAGCAGATTTCTTGCATAAAAAATGGGTGGCACCAGATCAAGCCCCACCCATCATCATATTTTTTAAACCAGTTCAGATCCTAGTTTCCTCTCGGAGAAGATCTTCTGCTGCTTCCACTACTTCCACTACTTCTGCTGGAAGAAGAGCTGGAACGACTCGGAGTATAACTTCGGTTCGATGAACTTCTGCTCGGCGAGTAGTTCCTGTTGCTGGAACTTCTCGATGGCGAATATGAACGATTCGAACTGGATCGCACGGGATTGTAGGTTCTCCTGCTGGAAGAAGGAGTATACGTCCTTCTGGAACTGCTGGGAGAGTATGTGCGAGACGAACTGGTCCGACTTGGTTGTGTATATGTTCTTGTTGCAGACCGGTTCACAGTTCTTGACGTACCAGTGTAGGACGACCTGTCCAAAGTTCTTGGGGTATAACTCCGTGAAGAAGTACTGGAGGGAGTCCGCACTGCATCATAACGCTTGGTAACTGCTCGTGAATTACTGGTTCTCACAGAACTAATCGACCTAGAATCACCAATTCCATCCATGGTACGGGAAGTTCTGGTACCTGATGCTGTACGTGCTGAAGCCGTACCAGTGGTATTTCTCACCTCATTTACAGTTCTTGGCGACCTTACTGCAGTACCCGGTGAGGCCTTCACAGATCCGGAACGTCGTGCACCATAATAGCTTCCACGGTTTACCTCATATCGAGGCTGGTAATATTCGTATCCCGTACGGCCATAATAGTTGTTTCCATAAGCATTACCGTAATAATTGTTCACATAGTAATTGCCTCCGTAACGGTTGTATCCATAGGTGGGACCACCGAAGTAGCAAGCCAATCCGGCTCCGTATCCAAATCCTGCTCCACCACCCCAGTATGGGTTGTAAAAAGGATCATAGAAGAAGGGGTCGTAGCCATATCGATAGCGATTCCATCGGTTCCAGTTATTATAACCAAAACCAAATCCCATAGAGAAAGAGAAGCCACTACCAAAAGCATAAGGATTGTACATGAAAGGGTCGTACATATAGAAAGGGCTGTAAAACCCAAACGAAACGGAAGGACGGTAAAAACGATTTATCCTATTGGTGTACTCCTGACTATTACTGTTGTCGTCGTAATAGTCGTACTCGTCATCATCGTAGTAATAGTTTTCGGTAACGTACGTATCTTCCTCTGCCGTTGCATAGGTGTCTACGTAGTACTCATCCTGATCGGGATCAAAATAGATATCATCAAACTGGGCCTGAGCTGCAAAAGCAGCCATCCATGCCAGCATTATAACCGAACTAATTCTCAAAACGTACCTTTTCATGCGTCGTTGTTTTTGCTTAAAATTCCCCTGGTGCTCTTTCACCCTCTAATTTATTACATTTGGCCCTTATTTCCTGTTAATGATGTTTTAAAGTTTCATTTCTCAGGATGGCTTAAGATAAGAAAGTGAACACAAACATCACTATTAAGACAAATATGTGGGACAAATAGTTTCTTATTAACACAACCTTAATCCATTCCTTAATAGACTCTTAAGTATTTGATTTATAGAAAGTTATGGCGAAAGAGATCACCTCTAAATCCGAGAATTATTCACAGTGGTATAACGATATCGTAAAGAAAGCTGGATTGGCAGAACATTCGGCTGTCAGAGGTTGCATGGTCATCAAACCCTATGGTTTTGCTATATGGGAAAAGATGCAATCTCAGTTGGATAGTATGTTTAAAGCCACCGGTCATGTCAATGCCTACTTTCCCTTGTTCATCCCCAAGAGTTTCCTGAGTAAAGAAGCCGATCACGTAGACGGATTTGCTACCGAATGTGCTGTTGTGACACACTACCGGCTAAAAAATGGAGAGGAAGGTCAAGGATTAATCGTTGATCCTGAGGCCAGACTGGAGGAAGAGTTGATTGTGAGGCCTACTTCGGAGACCATCATCTGGAATACTTACCGAGACTGGATAAACTCGTACAGGGACCTACCGGTTATGATCAATCAGTGGGCTAATGTAGTGCGGTGGGAGATGAGAACCCGTCTTTTTCTTCGCACAGCTGAATTTCTATGGCAGGAAGGCCATACTGCACACGCTACGCGTCAGGAGGCTATAGATGAGGCAGTACAAATGCAAAAAGTCTACGCGGACTTTGCCGAGGAGTATATGGCCATGCCGGTTATTAAGGGTATAAAGACTGCTAATGAGCGTTTTGCCGGTGCTGTCGATACTTATACCATTGAAGCTCTGATGCAGGATGGTAAAGCTCTCCAGGCCGGTACTTCCCATTTTCTGGGACAGAACTTTGCCAAAGCATTTGATGTAAAATACCTTAATGAGAACAATGAAGAAATGCATGTCTGGGCCACATCCTGGGGGGTTTCCACTCGCCTTATTGGCGGACTTATTATGACTCACTCAGACGATGAAGGACTGGTATTACCACCCAAACTGGCCCCGATTCAGGTGGTGATTGTCCCTATTCCCAAGCCGAAAGAAGCAATCATGACGGTGGCCAATGACATCAAAGCCAGATTGGAAAGCAAGGGTATATCTGTAAAGATTGACGACGACAGTAGGAAAAGACCCGGCTTCAAATTTGCCGAATACGAAATGAAGGGTGTGCCTGTTCGTCTGGGTATTGGTATGAGAGATCTGGAGAAAGACCTGGTGGAGGTAGCCCGACGAGATACTAAAGAAAAAAACCAGGTACCTCTGGCAGATATTGATTCTCATATTCCACAGCTTTTGCAAGATATACAGGAAAACCTCTTTCAGAAAGCCATTCAATTCAGATCTGACCACTCCAGTAAGGTTGATACCTGGGAAGACTTTATCGACGCATTAGATAACAAAGGAGGATTTGTTAGTGCCCATTGGGATGGTACCACGGAAACGGAGATTGCCATCAAAAACCAATCCAAGGCTACGATTCGTTGTATTCCGCAAGATGAGGACAACGAGAAAGGATCCTGCATTCTCACCGGCAAACCTTCCGCAAGACGGGTCCTATTTGCCAGAGCGTATTAGGTGACGGTGGCCGGTGACGGGTAGCCGGTGGCTGGTAGAGGTGAATTAGCTATTTGGCCACTTGGCCTCAGTTTCCTCACTCTATGTAAGGATATATTCTCGTCAAACTTTCAGCCTTTAACTAGTGTCTAGAACTATGAATGCAAATGGAGTCTGTAGCCCCATTAGATAGATTATACGTACTTGTGGAGGATATTTAACAACGTAAAACTATTGGTTTACAGGATAAAATTTGTTATATTCCTAAATGTTTTGAATAATGTTTGATGAAGACTAGCACCAGAGAAATCTTATTGTACTACCACCCCGAACGAAGTTCTGACCGGCAGACTTTGGCAATTGCAAAAAGCATTAGTCCCTTTGTGCGGTCTTACGCCTATGGTAAGACACCTTCAACGGAAACAAGTTGGAAAAACATTATTGCACGACTTGACTGTCATCCCAAAGACCTGCTCAATAAAGCACATCCCTATTACCAACTGCATATCAAAGGACGAGAATTCGATGATGAAAGCTGGGTTAAAATTCTGCGTTTCAATCCCGATATCATAAGGTCTCCCATTGCGATGCGGGGACGCAGGGCGATCCTTTGTAACTCTCCTTCCGACATGTACCGTCTAATCTAAGAATCCGAAAAATCAAGTCCGGGCAGCCTGGCCACTACCTAATGTTTCCAATAAAAAGTTGGTATAGTTGATTTTCTAATATGACATTTCTTACATTTGACTTTTTCGTCACTGAAAGAATCTAATCGATATGTCATTTGAAATAGAAGGTAAATTACACCGTGTTTTTGAAACTGAAAACAAAACTGCCACCTTTCAGGCAAGGGAATTTGTCATTGAGGTCAACTCAAACAATTACATGCAGTACATCAAATTTCAATTGACACAGGATCGTTGCAGTATCATTGATTCTTACCAGGAAGGAAGTCGAATCAAAGTGTATTTTGATCTCCGGGGCAGGGAATGGAATGACAAGTATTTCACTAATCTAAATGCCTGGAAGTTGGAAAAAGTGGAAGATGATATCGTGGTAGTTCCCCCACCGGATGCGGATGAAACATTCCCGGATGCTTCTACTGAGCCTGTATTTGACGATAAACTGGATGACGATCTTCCCTTTTAGTCTAAGTCAACTTTCACTTCATACAGGCTATTCTGTCCAGCGCAAACTGAACCAGAAGCAATTAGTGCTTGGTGGACTGATGTTGGTTTGTTCATTGCTGAACACCTCAATAGTTTCAGGACAGGACCTGGCCGGATTATCGACCAGGTGGGATGATTCATTTACTGAATGGATCATCTACAGTGAGTTGGAGTTCGTTCAGGGAGAAATTACCATGCGCTGGCCTCAACGTGGAGACTGGTCAGAATGGGACTTTCGAATAGGGGAGTTGAGTGGTCAAATCAAGACCAAATGGAAAGATGATGCCAACCTGTGGGAGCTAAGATCCAATAATGAGATTGTCACTATCAAGACTGTGTGGAAGGACGATTGGCGGCAGTGGGAAGTAAAGAACGGTGACCTGCGTATTGACATCAAGAGTCGATACTCCAACATCTTTGAAGAGTGGATAACGATGGGAGATCGTTACGGACAGATGACAATCTATACAACCTGGGAAGGTGATCTCAGGGATTGGGTGATTGAGGATGACTTACTGGATGAGG
>JAUILF010000508.1 GCA_030433135.1 Bacteroidia bacterium
TGTGATAAGGGTAAAAACAACAGTGGATGGGAATATTTTTCTACTACTGGTGAGGATACTATAGGCCATGGAAGATGCCCGAAAGCCAGTAATCTTGCTGTAATCAATGTGGAAGATAGTTCTGTGGCACTTACCTGGCTGGGAAATCCAGAGAATGTTTCTTACCAGGTGGATGTCAAACAAAAGGAACATACTCCTCAATTCAGCCTGTCGGAAATAGTAGATACGCCCTACCTGGAATTAGAAGGTCTGGAACCTGGAGGCAATTATAAATTCAGAGTCAAAGCCTCATGTACCAGGAATTCAGCGGGGTCAAGTTCCTGGATTAATTTCGTCACTACCGGAGGTGATTCCACGTTTAATCAGTGTCCCAAACCAAGAAATCTTTCGGTGCTGGAAGCCAGTGATAGCTCTGCTTTGTTGACCTGGGTTGCCAGGGATTCAGCCGTATCTTTTGATCTTTCTATCAAGAGTTTTGAAGGTACTCCTTCATACCGGTTTGATACCACGCTGGTAGATACCTTTTATTTGGTTACCGACCTCGTTGCTGATGGAAACTATCACTTTCGTGTTGTGGCCAATTGTACTGACTCTACCAGTAGTGGTTCATCAGATTGGTCAAAATTCAGAACCCTGCGGGATACTACCGGGGGATCATCCGGTGAAGCACATGAGGAGGAACCGGACCCACTCAGCAGCGTAGAAGCGCAACAGGTTCAGACCTTTCCCAACCCAGTTGAGAATGAACTAAATGTGGTCCTACCACTCGAAGACCTGGGATCGCTGACCTTTATCATGATGAGTGACCTGAATGGCCGGGTAGTTTTTGAGAGGAGATTTGACGAAGTTCCTTCTCAGGCTAATATGCCTATTCCGGTTGATGGTCTGATTCCCGGAATTTATAAGCTCTCTATCAATTCGATCGGCTTTTCTGAGAGCAAAACCATATTAATACAATCAAGGTAGTGTCAGCATAAATGTGGAAAGGACGACTGGATTTGAAGTCGTCCTTTCTTTTTTAATGACGAAGAGAACTGTGGCCTTCGTGGTGACTGATTTCGTTTCGAAGTTCTGCTATCTGAGCAGTCAACTTTCTAATCTCTTTTTCCTGATTTTTAGCAATTTCAACCAGGTACAACACTACCCGATCGTATTTGACATCATCGGGAATGCCAGCCTGGTCATATCCAACCAAATTTGTGAGACCGATGGAGTCCATCTCCTCGGCTATGTAGCCATACTCCCAATGATTCGGACTGGCTGGACGCGAGTATCGTACCGGCCGGGCCTGGAAAATTTTTGACCAATCGTCTTCGAGGGTTTGGATATTGATTTTGTAGCGTCGGCTGGAGTTGTCCCAACCGATTTCACCAGTGACGTCATTATACTGCATGTCTTTCCAGTCTCCGATATTGACAAGTCCTGGAGCGAGAATGGTTCCACCATCCTGGTTTAAAGTGAGTGGAGCCGCTAACCCATTACTTCTGGCCTGAATTTCTGTAGCACTTAGAACCAGATTATGGGTGTAATGATTTCCGACCAGGATAGCTCCATTTTTAGTCAGTCTGGCTTCTTCCGAACTGCTTACATGCAGAGCACTTGTTGGAACAGATGTTCTAATGCCAACGTTAGTTTGCTGAAATATGCTTCCCATGATAATGTTACCCCCGTAGTAATTGAGATAAAGGGTGGTATAATCGTCAGCTGCTTTGCTCTGTATGTCACTTGTAGCAAATGCAAGGTGGGATCCATCTTCTGACCCAATAGTCAGATATCCGTCATTACTTACGCCCGATCCATCACTTATGTTTAAGCCACTTTGACTCATTAGCTGCAAGGGGAAGAACAGACTGCCGGTTATCAGAATCGATAATAGTTTCATGCTGGTGATTTTTCTGGTGGTAATATCATGCTCCATATTCATCTAATTCGATGAGATGAGTATTTGGCATTTCTCTATGAGAATCGGGATGCCAGGTAGTAGGAAATTCGGTTATTATAGTTTGATATCTATTTGGACAAAACGCACCTACGATAAATTTTGCCTGCTTAAATTTGATTAGCGTAGGAAAAGAGGTATGAATTCACGGGATCTAAATGAAGAGCTTGTTGTCGATGGCGAATACTTATTGGAAAAATTCTCTGGTAAGGGAGGTTGGACATATGTCAGTTTACCAGAGATCAAACCGGATCGCTCAGTTCCCTTTGGCTGGGTGAAAGTCAGGGGATCCATTGATGATTACGAATTGAAGCACTATAAATTGATGCCGAAAGGAAATGGAGAAATGTTTCTTCCGGTTCGCAGTGAGATACGAGAGAAGATCAGAAAGGAAGCAGGTGACCATGTTTCTGTGAGGCTTTTTCTGGATCGATCCGATTACGTTGTTCCAAAAGAGGTGCTGGATTGCTTTGAGAATGAGCCAAAAGCATTGTTGAATACATTTCTGGCCTTTTCCGATAGTGAAAAGAAGGCCTATATCGACTGGGTACTCTCGGCCAACACTGATGAGACGAAAGTGAAGCGTATATCGCAAATGATGAGCCGTCTTGAGAGAGGCCTAAAATTTTATGATACTTGATTCTACCCCTCCTTGAGCCTTTTCAGGATGCCATCGACAGATTGATCATCCAGATGTGGAGCTATGGACTGAAGGTTATTGACCCGCCCCAGGGTGTACCATACCGTGTCATTTTGATCATGACTATAGGAGACCACCAGATCAGTGAGGAAATTATACGCACCACGTGTCTTTTTGGATGATAACTCGTTGTAATGTCCGGCACAATAGTCTTTACAGGTCCTCACTATCCCTTTATCATCTATGTAACTTTCACCTGAGATCACCTGACAGCCCGCTGACCAGTTCTTGTCACCATCGGGAGTCCAGTGGATATTTATGGTCCTGTTAGGTGGTCCAAAACCTTTGAGAATATCGTCTTTAAGTAGTTGATTTTTCTTTGCCCTATCCCTGAAAACAAGGACGCCGGGAGAATAGGGTCTCAGCGCCATGTAGACACGTTGGGCACTAGATACCTTGTGCCATCCAAAGCGGTATCGGTGCTGACCCTCGGAAAGAAACGGGTCTCCATCTTCATGTCTTCCGGCAGGAACCGTAATGCCGGGGTTGGGGTCCGTTGAGCCCCAAAAAGTGAAAACCATTCCTTTGATCAGCAACACAAAGATGTCATCATTGGGGCGGTTGTCGAAACTGGTTTCGGGATGACAGCGTATGCCCAAAAGGTGGGTGTCTGCTGGTTTGAATGTCCATTCCTCCGGAGGCCGACTATCTGTATTCTGAGGGTACGACCTCAGGTTGCTGATGACAGGATCATC
>JAUILF010000509.1 GCA_030433135.1 Bacteroidia bacterium
ATTTTTACCTATGATAACCAGAAAGAATTCATAGATCCTAGGCAAATGGAACTGTTTACAATTCAATAATTCTGTCAACTTATTTCAGGACGATACAGTACTCAGTCCGCAGTGCTCAGTCCGCAGTGCTCAGTCCGCAGTACTCAGTTCGCAGTACTCAGTTCGCAGTACTCAGTTCGCAGTACTCAGTCAGCAGTACTCAGTCGGCAGTACTCAGTTCGCAGTACTCAGTCCGCAGTACTCAGAGTTTAGTTCCACTTCAGAGTCAACAACTGTTAAACCAAGTTGAACTACTGTCAAACCATGATAAACTATCAGAAACAACCAGAAACAACAAACTACGTTTCGCTGGCCACTGCCTGGATCAATGCGATATTGTATCCAAAAGAAAAGGCATGACCTTGCAGGCCTGCTGCGGGGTCTTCATGTCGGGGTGTATGATCCGGCATGACCATTCCGTCATATTCGACATCTCTCAAGGCTCTGACTACTTCGACAAAATCCATATCTCCATTGTCAGGATATACTTCCTCGAAATAATTCCATCCTCCTTTAATATTGCGCATATGGATGTTAAATATCTGCTTGCGCTCTCCAACCCATTTGATGATAGGGATAATTTCTTTCTTAGGATCCACCAAACCTTCGGCTGTTGAGCCCAGACAAAGATTAAATCCGTGGGAAGGGCTGTCGTACAATTTGGCAAAACGTTTAATTCCTGAAAATACGTCCGGACTATTCCACCTGGTAATACCCCTGTATCCCACCGGTGTGGGAGGGTCGGCAATATGATTTCCCAATTTTACATTATACTCCTCCGCTACCGGAATAATGCGGTCCAATAAATATGTGATCCGTTCGTAAATCTCATCTATACCCACCTCACCGGCAATAGTATTTCCTTCATTTCTCTTGACAGCTTCATCGTAGTCCCAGGTACTGTATGAGGCATTGCCTCGCATCGGATCCACGGTACGACCAGTGCGAAGAACCGGATGAATGATGGTATTATACAATAACAAATGAACATCAGACTTTGCAGATACTTCTATCATTTGTTGTATCATTTCTATTTCGCGATCACGTTCGGGGCTCTTACCCAACATAATATTGGGAGTAGAGACTCGCTCAATTCCAGCTGAAGAAAGTGGCAAATGGTAAGCATCCAGACTAATTCCATACTTTTCACAGGCCTCTTTTTTCCGTAAAGAGTCTTCCAGATCCCAACCGACACCCTCAATAAATTTCGGGCTTCCACCATCCATGTTAAAAACTCCGTGACGTGCCAGGTATTCCAGGTTTTCCTTACCGGTCCCTCCATGCTGACAACCCACTTTCATCAGCACTTTCTTTTTTGCCGGCTTGGAACCAAACCAGGAGTTACCAGTGTCTGAGCCTAACCCCATAAAGCCCAGAGCACTTCCGGACATCAGTTTAAATAGATTTCTTCTTCTCATGTTTTGTGCTTTTGAAATTTATTAATTAATCCATGGCCATAAAAAAAGTCCCGGCTCATTTCCACTGGCCGGGACTTACTCTATCTAGCTATGTTACCTATAAAACAAACAATACTATTTTACATCCCACCAGACTCTGGTATCCAGCAAGTCTGGCCCCTGGCGAGATACAGCAACATCAAGATTCTCCTTGTTCACGGTCAATTCTGAATCCGGATATGTGAGTCTGCGAATAAAATCTTCGGTTTTTAAATCACTCCCCGGGTATGTGTTAGGCGAAACATCAGGAAATCCTGTCCTGCGGAAATTAGCCCAGGTCTCAGGCCCGATCAGGAAGGAAGACATCCAGTACTGTTCACTAATTTCTTCAATTTCACTTCCGGCTGTAAGAGGATTGGCAGCAATGTAAGCATCAATATCTTCCTGAGCTACCTCAGTATTGCCCGGCCACTGGGCCATCTGTTGCATATGTGCCTCAATTCCGGTTTCGTAGGCCTGAGCTGCATCTCCGGTAGCCCAACCTCTGACGATCGCTTCGGCAAGTAGTAGTTGGGTTTGAGAATAGGTTACCAGAAAACTGGGTGCCTCCGGATTACCAAGTCTGGTTCGATCCAATTGACTGTAATCATATAGACTGGCCAGCCCATCAGCCTCAACCTGAGGAGGAATGCTTGAATTATCATACCCCTGTGGCATTCCAATTTGTGCATCAAAAGATCGATCTGCATTTTCCTCTACTTGACCTCCCTCACTTTCAGCTCCTACATAACGTACCGCTATGGATACCAGTCGTGGGTCATTGTGATCCTTCATCCAGTTGACAAAATCCTGATCGAGGTAATAAAAAGGAGCTTGCCCACCATTGAGGTTCGTACCAACTCCATTTCGATAATCTGCATTATGCCGGATCACTGCATTATCATCATTGGATTCCATCAACCCACCTGATACTGCCTGCCCTACAAATTGCTGTGCCTTTCCGGGGTCTACTTTACTCAGCCTCATTCCAGCCCTTAGAAGCAGAGAATAGCCTAATCTCTTCCATTGTCCTATATCTCCACCGTACATAATGTCCTGAGGCACGGCATCCTTGCTTTCGTCCAGAGCAGCAGAAGCCGAAGCGAGCTCATTTAAAATATCGTCATAGATATCACTTTGTGCATCATAAGCCGGAAAAGAAATACCCTCTCTAAAAGCCAGACCAGCTTCGGAGTAAGGAATATCACCATAACAATCTGTCAAAACGATAAATGCATGTGCCTTCCAGATCCGGAGCATATTCAGCAGATTGGTTTTCTCGGGATCCTCCTTTATGGCCTCAATACCATCCACCAAATTCTTCACTTGATTTCGATATCCATCCTGCCAATTTGCCTGAGTTGCAGACCGGTTATCCTGGTTGAGGTTTCCACCGGTTCCCACCCCAATAAATGGAGTGATCATCTGTTTTACTATGGTAGTTTCATAGGTGAGATTACCATATCCATATGAACTGGCAATCATGGCATTATTTAATTGAAATGTCGGATCAATCGACGTCAGCCTGACTGGATTTGTATTTAATTCATCAAATCCCTTGTCACACGAAGCGAACAGCGCCAGAACCAAAAGACTACTTAGGATATATTTAATATTCTTCATTTTCTTCTTTTTTAATAGTTAACCAAGTTTAATTCTGGTTCATTAAAATTTCACATTAAGATTGAAGCCAAGACTTCTCGTCACTGGCAGACCTGTTGCTTCCAATCCAGCCTGATTATCATCAATGATACCATTCTGATCGGGGTGAATGTGAGGCACCCATTTTTTAAGTACTGCAACATTATTGGCCACCAGGTT
>JAUILF010000095.1 GCA_030433135.1 Bacteroidia bacterium
CGCTCAAGAAATTTGATCGACTCATAGTGGATGAAGCTACCCAGGTACTTGAGCCTATGATGGCGGGGCTTGTTACCAGATTTGATAAGGTACTTATGATCGGAGATCACAAACAATTGCCTGCGGTGGTGACACAACCACCCGCTCAATGCATTACCCAGGACTCGGGATTACATGCCATTGGCCTCAGGAATCTTGGTGACTCCTATTTTGAGCGTGTATTTCATCGTTGCCTTGATGAGGGCTGGACCTGGGCCTTTGACTCATTGCGGCACCAGGGTAGGATGCACCGGGATATCATGAAATTCCCCAGTGAGCAGTTTTACGACGGTATGCTGGAAACACTGCCCGAAAGTATGGAAAGAGGGCAAAGTCAAAATGCTGATCTGCAACTTGATAGTGACGGGAGCCCGCTTTCAGTATTGGTAGCTAGCCGGCGGGTAATATTTATTCCTGTCAAGTCAGTTGAACTTGCGTCGAGCAAGACCAATAGCAGTGAGGCTGATTTGATCCCCGAAGTGGTGACCGCTATCAGCAAGGTATATCAGCGGAGTACAGAAGTGGATTTTGATCTGAATTCATTGGGGATCATTACTCCGTACCGTGCTCAGATTGCACTGATTCGTGAGTGTCTGTCAAAGGCTGACATTGATCCGGATTCATTATCGATCGATACCGTGGAAAGATATCAGGGTGGGGCCAGAAAGATTATTCTGATATCACTTTGCGTGAATTCTGCCGAGCAACTCCGACACCTTGTATCCGAAAGTACGGATGGGGTCGACCGAAAGCTGAATGTAGCCCTTACCCGGGCACAGGAACAGTTGATTGTTCTGGGTGATCCGGAAATATTGGCGGCCAATTCTACCTATGCATCTTTCATAAAACGCTATAGTGTCAGTCTGGTAGCTCAACCAATCACTTGATGCCGGCAAATTTGTGGGTTTGCAGGCTTAATCTCCACAGAGGATTTTTCAGGCAATATTCAAGCGTCTGGTGTGTGTTTTCCTGTTGAGTCGGACTGTCCATGGGTTGCAGGAAAAAATAGGTGAAATCAAGGTGTTCAAATTTTTCGGGTTCCATGCCTGGTTGGGGATAGACCAGCTTTAATTCGTCTCCGGCGGTCAATACGATCTCAGTATTGGGTTTAGGGCTCATACAAATCCAGTCCAGCCCTTTGGGAGCCATTTTTGTCCCGTTTGTTTCTACGGCAACCTCAAATCCTTGCTGGTGAAGTTCCTCCAATAGCTCATCATCCAGTTGCAATAGGGGTTCACCACCGGTACAAACCACATAGGGGGTGCCAGCACCGGAGCTAGGCCATAGACCTGCGATCTTGTCAGCCAATTCAGTAGCGGTGTATTTACCACCCAGAGGACCGTCAGTCCCACGAAAATCGGTGTCGCAAAAGTTGCAGATGGCACTGCTTCTGTCTTTCTCCAGACCAGTCCATAGATTACACCCCGTAAAACGACAAAAGACCGCTGGACGACCGGTTTGATGTCCTTCTCCCTGGATGGTAAAATAAATCTCCTTGATACTGTATGAACGAGCCATATCTGGTGATAAAATTACGCATTACTGTTTAGTACCTGGGAAAAGGTGGTGGAGACATAAAAACCCGTATCTTTTTTTGAAGTAAACCCGGGATTCTTGTGAAATTCGAACCAAACAAGCTGTATTGGTTTATAGGTGCAGGAGCTGTTCTTGCCATGATCTGCACTTCTTTAATCTATGCAGTTAACATACCTTATTTCGATGACTATAACCTTGTTCTTGATTTTCTTAGGAGGTTTAAGGAGTCAGATACCCTGGGTCAGAAACTTTCACTGATCTGGGAGCCCCGAAACGGACATCGAATCGTTTTCTTTCGTCTGATGACCCTCCTGGACTGGTCTCTTTTTGGTGCTGTAAGTTTCATACACCTGATACTGATCGCCAATTTGGGATGGCTGGCGGTCATCTACCTGGTATCCGGGTTCTATTCCGGAGAATCCAAGTTGACGCAATGGGGATTGATTCCCCTGTTACTGATGGCGGTGCCCGAGTGGGCAGTACTTAATTGGAGTGCCTCAGGACTCACGGGAATCTGGATGGTCCTTTTTTCACTCAGCTCATTTTACTACTTAAGCAAGAGAACTGACCTAGGTTTTGTCCTCGCCCTTTTTGCCGCCATCCTGGCTTCAATTTCTTTTGGAGGAGGTCTCCTGGTTTTTATGGCCGGAATCCCATTGCTGTTAAACCTGGACCGTAGGAAGGTCATCACCTGGACGACTATTTTTGTACTTTGTTCGATATCCTACTTATGGGGAGTATCCAGTGGATCGGAGTCAGATAGTCCTTTGACAATTATGCTAAGCAGTCCACACATAGTAGCTGCTAATACGCTCCTGTTTTTTGGTGCTCCTTTCAAGGTAATTTATGGTGATCAGCATTTTTGGGGACTAATATTTGGATTGGCCATTCTTGCCGGTTCGACCTGGATGCTGTTGCAATCAAAGCTGAGATCGAACAGGCCGCTCGTATATTCGGGGTTGCTTTTCCTTGTTTTATTGGGTGTCGTGACCGCCATCATGCGATCTCAATTTGGATTGGGGGCAACTACGGCCTACAGATACCGTTTTTTTCAGATCCTACCGTTGGTGTTTCTGTTTTTGGGATGGAAGGAGATAAATATGTCCAGGATAAAAAGCCTGCTTCCTGCACTGGTCATCATGACGTTGGTTTTTTTTGGTCTACGCTACTTTGACAATCTGGATCGTCTGCAGTTCCTCCGGCATAGATTGGAGATGGGTCTGTTGAGTTTACAGGTAGCGGATAGACCAGATCAACTGAGTTTTCGTGTTCCTTCGCAGGCTGATCCAATCTACGAGCATGCTGTGGAGGCCGGTGTGTACAATCCACCTGACTGGTCCAGCTTTTACCAGCCTTTGGGTGAATTTGAGATGCCTTCCGGGGACATACCTGTTCGACTGATCATCCATGAGAAAATTGAGAATGAAGATGTAATTGAACTTCGGGGGATGGCATTTCCTGAACACAGTATGTTTGGGGATTTGCAAATTATGGGTGTGGTCAGAACGGGTGAAAAACAGATTCTGGTTCCCACCGGACCCTATACGCATCCCAGTGCATTGATTGAGCAAAACCCTACCGCTTTTGTTCTTACTATACCCAGGGCTTTCTTTGATGGATCGGTCGAACTGGAAGGTATAGCATTGTATCATCCGATAAAGGGGGTGGTCGGCGTGGTAAAGGTACCGGAGTGATAGTAGGGCCAGATTGAACAGGAAAAAAGTACCAATACTATTGGCTGGGTTATGATCGTCTGAGATATTAAGACATGGAAACATCGATTTGTCCAGTAGATTTGTTGCATCTTCCGTGGAAGACGGGACGACTTTCGAACCATGAGGGATTTGGAGTTACTGAACTACTTGTGAGACTTTACGTCTCATCAAATTGTGATTTCCGTACTGGTATAAAAAGCTGCTAGGATTTCAAACATTCCCTTTGCAATAAAGAAATTGTTTTGTTAGATTAGACGCAACCCCAGGAAGTCGCAACCGACCTTTGAACATGAAACTGTTTTTCACCCTCGTACTCCTGGGAACCTTCTTTGTATTATTTATTCAGGCTACCACTTTCGATCATGGAGATGCATCGCATCTACTGCCGGGGGATTATGTACGCTACTTCGATACCCCCGAATATCAAACCAGCGTATCTACGTTTGAGACTCGCATAGTAAAAGAGGGCATTGAAGTTACCTGGGAAGCTGATGAACAGGATAAAGTCGAGTACTTCCAATTATCCAGATCCTTGGATGGCAAAGAGTTCAAAGAGATCTACATAGTAAAGGGTGAAGGAAATACCAAGTCTAAGCACATCTATCAATACCTGGATGAAGAAGTCCTTAAGATTGCCAGAGATGCGACCAGGGTACACTATCAGCTCAATCAGATAGATGAAACCGAGATTGTTTTACCCCTTGAGAATACCACTCAATCATTGCAGAGTTTTGAAGCACCCGGAAGCATCAATGAGCTGCTTCCACAAATCACTCCCAAGTCTCCCAGTGTGGCAGCCATTGAGCGGCATGACAATTTTCCAGTTAATCTTTACACGGGCTTGGCGGCTATCGAAATCCCTATTTGGGAGATCTCAGTTGGAGACATGACTATTCCCATCAAGTTGAAGTACCACCCTGGTGGTCACAAGGTACTGGACCATGCCTCATGGGTGGGGATGGGTTGGTCCTTGACTGGAATTTATCCCCTTACTGTCGATATTCGAGGTAAATCGGATCAAGATGCGGGGCTATTGGAAGAAACGCTTCCCAACATTCCAAGTCCCATGATAAACTGTCTGACCGAAGAACTGAAACAGACTCTAAACCAGCACATCTACTACGACAAAGATCTGGAAAGAGATGTTTTTACTTACCGAACCCCTTTGAAGACAAATTCCTTTATTCTCAAGGAGAATGGAGACCCTCTGTTTCTAGAATCAGACAAAACAAAAATTGACTACACAGGTGGTCTCAATGATTTCACGGTCACCGATGATCAAGGTAATCGTTTTCTATATGATGAACTGGAAAGTACCTTTTCCAATCATATAAGTAAAACGACTGCCTGGTATTTGAGTGAAATAGAAGCTAATCAACCTGGTCAGAAAGTTAGATATACCTACCAGGACACAGTGCATATTGACTTCATGTCAGCAATTACTGATTATGAAACATGGATCACAAATCGATGTGTTTCCATTGGTAATCCACCCGCACATGGTGTTACCTATGGAGTTAGTGTCAATTCAGCAAGAGTTCACAGTCGGAATCCCAAAGAAATCTTCTTTCCAGGAGGTAAGGTTGTTTTTGTACAACAGGATAGCTTACGAAAGGATGGCTTAGGATACGCTCTCGAGCGTATTGAAATATATGGATATAACTTTCAGGGAACAGGCAGTTACACTAAAATTCGGCAATACGACCTTGATTACATTTATAAGAATCGACTGGGAAATTCGGGGAAGGTTTTATTCTTGAATAAAGTCCATCAGGAAGATAAGGCTGGTGTCGTGATTGGTACTTATGATCTAGAATACAATTCAACCCCCTTACCCAAAGTAGATAGTAGATCTAAAGATCATTGGGGTTACTATAATGGCAAATCTAATTCAACCTTAATTCCACCGCAGACCTTTCAAGCATCGTTGGCATGCAATGGTCCAAATGTTCCCCATAACGTAGGAGGAGCGAACCGAAATGCAAGCCCTACCCATATGCAAGCCTGGATGCTTCAGAGGATGACATTTCCAACTGGTGGATATAAAGAATATAGTTATGAACCACACCAATACATGGATGGAGGTTCTCCAATTACGGTGGGAGGTTTACGGATTAAATCCATTGTAGCTCATAATGGCACAAGTGCAGACAAAACCGTTACGAGACGATACAAATATGGAACAAATGGCAATGGGAATGGCACACGGAGAGATATAGGGCAGAAAACACTAATCACCAATCAAGAAATTGAAAGAATTCCAACACTCCTTGACCTCGATCAAAGCACATATAAATATCAACGTAGACATTTTAGCTCGGGAGTGAATCTGATGGTGAATCCCTTTGAATCAGTTCCAGTAACTTACCCGACAGTCACTGTTTACGAGGACTTATCTGGTTCGGGGACAAATGGATGGACTCGATATACCTTTAAGGATAACTCAGAAGATGACTTGATCTCTAGCGGTGCAACTAGCCGCAGAGCTTTCCAAAGTGAGCATTGGAAGAGAGGTCAATTATTGTCAAAGGTGGTTTATGATAAAGATGGTCATAAGAAGGTGGAAGAAACTCATACTTATAAGGAAATAGTAACCAGGAGTGCGAGTGAAGATCTTGGCTACATTGTAGGTCGAACCAGAGTACGGTTAGGGTCACATGTATTTCAGCAAAATGGGATCTGCTATGATAATGACGATGAATATAATCCCGTGCTAAAATATGAATGGTTCACAGGATTAGTTCGCAGGTGTACTACCAATATCAAGGAGTATGATGATGTAAACAATACCAACTATGTGGAGTCGGAGACAGTCTACTCTTATGATCCCACTTACTATCAGCTAAAAGAAGTCAAGCATTTTGGTTCCGATGGTTCAACCAAGATTAAGAAATATAGGTATTGGACTGATATAGCTGGTCTGTCACCAAGCAGCACTGAAGCGGCAGCAGCTCTCTATCAGCAGCAGCAAAATAATGAGTTGCATCAACCTATCGAAGTGCTGAATTACTATCAACCTGATGGTGGCAGTTCGGTTATTACCAGTGGAATAGCCAAGCTCTATAAAAAGCTCACCTTCAACGGTTATAATTACCTGGTGCCACATCAAACACATGTATTAGCGGTTAATCCCGATGCCCTCTTTAACTCGGTTTCCTTTTCACCTGCCAGCCTTTCTGGGAATTCCCTCCAACTAGATTCCAAATACGAACTCAGAATGGTGTACGACACCTATGACGGTCGTGGTAACCTGACTAAGTACCATCTCCCAGCGGGAAGCCACACAAGTATGACCTATACCAATCGCACAAAAGATGCGGTATATCACACCAGACTGAATACGGAAAAGCGCAATGACAGTGGAAGTAATTACATTTCTCACACCACCTCATATACCTCTCTGATACCACTTTTGGGCGTTGACCAAATTACAGCTCCTAATGGCTTGAAAAGTTACTTCGAATATGACGATTATGGACGCCTATGGAGGACCAAAGATGATGATGAAAAGATACTGGAAGAGTATATTTATCATATTCAACCCGGTAGTACACATGTTGAAAAGAGAGTACCCAGGACTCCACTTGAGAACATTGGAACCCTATCTCCTTCTAACATTGAGATCTACCATAGCTATTACGATGGGCTGGGTCGTCCCACCCAAACCGTACATGTGGGAGGACATCCGAATGAGAGTCTGGATATCGTAACGAATGCCGTTGACTATGATAACTTGGGACGAATTGACAGATCATTTGTTCCATTTTCATCCAGTGGCAATGGGAATGAGGCTACTTTACCTACCTCAGTGCATTCAGATGCTAAGCCTTATGATACCACCGTGATCTACGATAATTCACCCTTGAATAGACCGAAGAAACAACTTGGTCCTGGCAAACGCTGGCACGATTATGACAAGTCGCTTGAAACTAAATACCAAGTGGCCTCCTCAGGGAGTGTTAGACTTTATCCCTTGATCTCATCTGCAGGTGTCACTACTGACAATTACGGAGCAAATACCGTATCTCGGGTCTCTACTATTTCTGAAGAGGGAAACACTAGGATCACGTATAGAGACAACGAAGGGAAGGTTGTTCAGGTTTCTCAACAACTGGATGGTAGTGAATATGGCCATACGCATTATATCTACGATCAATTAAATCGCCCCCGGTACATTATTCAACCCAAACAGTTTGCCGCTTCATCTAATGCTTTCGATGAAAATGATCCTGAATTTAATAACGGTATTTTCACATACAAATACGATAAACGGGGTAGAGTACGTCATACTCATGTACCTGGAAGTGGGTGGACTGATTTTGTCTACGATCGATTGGATCGATTGGTATTGAGTCAGAACGATTTTCAGGAAACGCAGGATCTATGGACTTATTCCAAATACGATGCACTGGGAAGGGTCATCGAGACAGGGGAAGTTACATCTGCCAAAAGTCGGTTTGATCTCCAACTTGATTTTGATACGATTTCCCAGGCATATGAACAGTGGCATATAATCGATAAAGAGTACACGGACGTCAGCTTTCCTGGCAGTGTGAGTAATCGTACTCCCAGAGTCAAGAATTACTACGATGTGTATGATATTGGTTCGGCTTCTGTCCCTAACATTGATTATGATGATAATGAAACCAACCAGGGTAAACACAATGATGCTACCGGGTTATTGACCTGGTCATTCGTTGATGATAGTAATAGCAGCAAGGAATACCATAAGGTACATTATTACGATAATAGAGGAAGGCTTATACAAACCATTCAAGGACACCAGCTAGGAGGTTCTACTCCTTCCAATCATCCTCTCATGACCAGTTTCAGTTATAACTTTATTGGAGAAGTTACTTCTTCCAGTCAGATATTCGAACTGGATGGTCAGACAGATCAGAAACTGGTCGAAGATTTTACCTACGACCATAAAGGCCGACCGATTACGTATGGAGCTGGAATCAATAGTAGTACATCTCAAATCTGTACCAGTAGCTATGATCCGGTTGGAAGACTCCTACAGAAAGTCTATTATCCAGGTCAGAACTTTACCTATGGTGGTGATGTAGATTTCATTTATCGACCACCAAATCCTGATGGACCCAATGTGGAAGATGAGGCTCGAAAGGGAATCATTCTCGATGCTGGGACAGAAATCACATTGAATGAGGCTCCATACTCAGCAGATATTGTCACCGGGACCGATCCCACCAATATTAATGGTTTACAGACCATGGACTACGAATACAATATTCGTGATCAGGTGATTGGGATAAACACTTCGAGTGGCAATCACAATCTGGTGACTGGTCAGGGGGATTTATTCAGTCTCAAACTGCAATATACTGGACCGAGTGGTACAGGTAGATATGATGGCAAGCTCTGGAAACAATCCTGGCAGGTAGCTGCCGACCAAAGTGTTCCTCTTAGCACTAGGGTTTACACTTACGGTTATGACAATGCTACTCGCATCACTGGAGCAACATACACTGGTGGAACAGGAGAGAATTTCAGTGTATCAGGGATAGATTATGACAAGAATGGCAATCTGATGTCTTTGGTTCGTAAAAAGACCGCCTCATCTAATATGGATAATTTATCCTATACCTACAATAATGGCAACCGACTTATTAAAGTGGAGGATACCGAGACAGAAGATCATGAGGTTGATTTTGTCAACAGAAGCAGTTTGACCAATGAATATGAATATTATCCTGATGGATGCCTGAAGAAAGATCTCAATGAGAACATTAGCATCATTGACTATGACCTATATCTGGGTAAACCAAGCAAAATCACATTAACCACAGGTGAATGGATAGAGTACCGCTATAATGGTGCTGGGGATTTGATTCAGCGGACTTTATCCTCTGGAACTACCTGGGACTATTTAGGAGGAATGATCCTGAAAGACGGTAAACCATATCAAATCACTACTGCAGAAGGTAGGGTAGTTTATGAAGAAGGAACTCCCGGGTTTGAGTTTGGTTACCGTGATCAGGTTGGCAATCTAAGAGTAGGATTCCGGGAAAGAGATGGTAGTTTACAGAAAACGCAGGTGAGTGACTATACGCCCTTCGGAATCCCCATCAATCAACGGATTTTAACGCCTGCAAAGCAGTCTTACACCTATCACGGTCATGAGGAGCAACCGGACTTTGGCCTGCGTATGACCAGTATGGGTGCCCGATGTTACAACCAGACGATCGGTCGCTTTCTGGCTAATGATCCATTATCCATGGCAGCGCCTGGTTGGACGGGTTACCGTCTCGGGTACGATAATCCAGTAAATGTAACTGATCCCACTGGCAATATGGAGGCTACCGATGGGTATGGCAGTGTCAGTACCACGGCATCGGTTGGCTTCTGGGATTTAGGAAGAAAAAGCACAAGTCTTGGTGACCTGGAAGAAAGGGAAGTAGCAAGAGAAATTCAATATGATGACTCTGGGAAGGCGACTGGCGTTAAGATTGGATACCAGCAAGATGAGCAAGTTGGCGATCCTGGTGGACCTATCAATCCAGGAGACCCACTATACCTTTTGATCGACTCTAGGCAGGATGAATTAGGTAATTGGCATTACTACAAAAAAGGCACAAACGAGGAAATTCATCCTCCCGGGTCTGGTGTTGAGTGGTTTCTGGATAATGTGGAAGCCTTTATGCCTTCAAAGTTAATTGGTGGGTTTACCACGTGGTTGAATTCATTAAAAGCAAGAAAGCAATCTGTTGCAACAACGAAATCTTTATTAGAACAAGCGGAGGACTTAGTCGGATTAAATGGTGGAAGGAATTCGGTAACTCTGCGGACACCCAATAAACAAATTAGATACGATTTGGCGGGTAGGGCACATGGTGGTGTTCCTACACCTCATATGCAGGTTTATAAAAAGAATTACTACCAAGGCCGAGTTCGAAGCATTACAAGAGCTACGAAAGAAGCTATTCCAATGACACAAAGTGATATACGTTTGATTAGAAAATTCCTAGAGAGATTGAAATGATAAAATCCAAAGAAATACAACTTTTTCAGAATCTATCTCAATACGAGTATGATGGAAAATACTACGACTTCCACAATGACTATGATTGCCTTAGGGTTTTATTTGAAAATGCGGAGGATCTCACACTTATCTTCAGACACACTTCAGATGATCGCCGAATTTCTATAAGATTTAGAGAAGTTGAGTTATACAAGATTGAATTTTTCAACACTCCCAAGGTTAGTAATTTGATTATAGATAACCTGTATCGAGGCAGGTTTGAATTTCAGGGTCATCTTGAGGAATTGACTCCACTCAACAAGGGGTATTTCTACCTCGAATTTGATGAAGGTCAGAAGATTGAATTCTGGAGTTCGGGATTATTGGTAAACTGCTTTGAATAGTATGAGGGTCTTCAGCCCTACCGATCAAGCCATGATCTGGTAGGTGAATTCATAAAATTGCTTTCAGCTCCCTGATCAAGACTTTGACAGCTTGTGAGAGCCTTTGCCAAATATGACAGACTAGACCTAATTAATACCTTATGTACGCTGAGTCTGCACCCTTTTAACCATACCGAGAATATTAGGATCAGATTGCCCCTTCAAGCAGTTCTTTTAGAGCGATCATGGGCAGTCTACAATAATTACACTCCAGGGTTCTATCCCTCCACCTATACAGCAGTCCTTGAACTTTCGAACACTGCCACAGGGACACTTCTGATTTCGTCCTATTTTTTCTTTCCTAGTATTTGCGAAGTCATTGCTTTTCATCAGACAATAATGGTACATGATTACTGATAATATTCCTAAAGAGAAATTCTTGAACTTAGTATTACGGCAGTGGATGGTTGGGATTCTAAACATAAAGGGAAATACAAAAAGGATGGAGAATAGGTGTAAACGTTTTCTCACTAGTCACATTGCCTGTAATGCAGGTCTCCCAGAATTGCCCTGATTGCTATTCCTTTCGAATACCCATCAAGATCAGGGAACAACATATCATAGTGTATTCCCATCTTAAATAATTGATTTTGAATCATTTGAGCCGCTGTCAGGTCAAATTCAATCATTTGAAAATCATCGGTAAAAGCTTCGCTCCCAACATCGATGGAAAGTTCATGATTAGGATTTGGCTGAATCGAAAACAAACCAGACTGAGATGTTATGCGACTCGCAATATGCGGTGGGCGAAAAATACCTACACGATCATATTCAAATGGATCGGTATTTACATCTGTGTTGATATATTGACAAAAATGTAGAGCATACACACACCCACCATTCGGGTTACAGGAATCAAGCTGGTAGTTACCAACAATCGGCATTGTTGCGAAGTATAAGGCAACGAGTGGACTTGTCGTCCAATCGAGCAATCTTGTTGGAAGTCCGTGATGCTGAGCCATAGCAAGCTTATTTCCCTGCATTTGTACTTCCATCTTAGGTCGCTTATTCAAAATGATGAAATACCAGACTGCAATACCAGGCAATAAAGAAAGAGAGCAGCCGGTCACTCACCACTGGGATTAGCAACCGCACTGCTCAAACCTGTTAAATCTGTTTGGTCTTATCCATTAATCTGGTTAATCATTGCAGGGTATATTGGTTTCGGCAACAAAAGTACCACCGGCTTTGACCTCAAAACCCTGGTTGACATCGATTTCGAAAACGGATTGCAGGTTGACCGTTCCGTTTAGGGGCACTGTACCGTCGACAGAAATGAAAGCTCCCTTATACTGTCCGTCTGGAATGTAGGGCGGTGCCTCGGAGTTATTACTCACCTCGGTATTACCGCAATCGCTATTTGGGACATGCACATAATTTCCGGTACGGAACTGCCAGCTTGTTTTGGATCCTGTATTACCATAGATATCCTTATAGCCATCTACCGATACTTCAAACAAAGCATCCCCGTAACTGGCCAGATCGACTCCTGGTTCAATAGTCATTTTATTATTGAAACAACTCAGTGAAGCTGGAATGGACATGCCGGTAGACATATCAACCAGAGTAACTATTGCCTCGCTGCAGACTACTTCCTCGTCAAAGGCTAACGAAATCTCATCATTCGAATCATAGTGATCATCGAGTGGTTGCGGTACACCAAAAACCAGTGGTGCCTGACGGTCAATGATACCTGTGGCACGTTGGGAAAACAGGGAAGCACTGCCACAGGTGAGTTTTAGTCTTAGATCATAGGCTCCATCCGGAATATTGAGAAAGTTGTAACTCGTTTCGGTACCGATGTTGGTCGTATTGGGACTATTTGGATTGAGATCATCGGGCATCAATACCGATAATGGACTCCAACTTCCAACTCCGGCGGGCGAATACTCGATAATGATTTGATCCAAATACGTTTCTTCATAATCTTTGATATGAAAATCAAGTACGTTGGATCTTTCATTAATCACCCAGCCATCGACGGGAGCAAAGAGGGCCACCTCACTGCAGGGGCTCACGAAAAAGGCGCTAATGGCCGCTTCTGAATAGATACTCCCATCACAATCAGATTCGAGTCTGAATAAAAGACCCTCATAGCTGAATATCTTTGATCCAACCTGTTCCACTGTTACTGCGACCTCAGTGGTACCGAGATAAGGCACTGGATAGGTGATGGGTACTGAGGGGTCGGAGGCTCCTACTCTTATCTTAGCTCCTCCAGGGTTGCTACTTTGGTCAAATATCAGGCTGTAGTCACGGGTCTCCTGGGATTGGCTGGTATTGCGAAGGAGCAAGGTAAATTCGGCTATTTCTCCCGGTGCAATGCCAGCCTGGATTGGATTGACGACTACCAGTTCGGGTTCGTCCCGTGGTTGTGTACCCTCTTCGTGGGGGCAGGAAGTGGTCCCGCTGACCAGATCGAAAACAGGTGTATTATATACGGGATCTTTCTTGATATCCACTGAAAATTGATCCAAAGGATCATCATCTTCCAGATGAAACCCGGTAGTAAATGACTTGGTAGTGGTATTGGTTTCCGATTCACCTACATCCATCCTGAACGTGGCAGTATAACCACCACTGAAACCCACTCCTCCGATGTCAAGCCCGGCTTCTATGGCCACTTCCTCCACGATTTCTGTGGTAAACTCCAGCGAAATAGATTCTGTGGAACTGGTCGTCGTCGAATTGTCATAAGATACCTCACCACCAAAGGAGATGTTATGAAGATAGGGCAAGGCTTGCTCTTTCAAGGTTTGGTTGTGAGCCAGCGTTTGAGCCCAGACATTCTTTTGATCCCGGTAATACCTTGCACTATCAGGATTGTTGGTGTTGCGGGCAAGGAATTCCAGCTGAGTCATGATCCCATCCCGGATGTGGTGCTCCGTGTAGATATAGGTCGTTGCAAATCCGTCATTCGCTATGACCAAGTCAACGTCAGTGGTAACCTGGCAGTTTTCAAAGGACACGACATCTGCCGCTGCGTACAGTAAGTTCATGGCTGCACCCACAAACACGTCACCCTTGTCTCCAATGATAAGGTCGTTACCAGAGGTGGCAAAGGTTTCCGAAGTCTCGATTGAGAGTATAGACTCCTCTGTGGTAACCGAGGTGTTGGTAACATCGTATGCACCTCCTACGCTTCCCCATATTTCTGTCTCCAGGGCAAATCCCAGCCCGGTGGTAAACTTGACTCCGAGCTTTACGGCTCCCCAGGCATTTTCACCATCGGCATCCTTTGAAAAAAAGCTGGTAGAGACTTCATTTACGGCCCCTTGTGTCACAGTGCTGTAACTGGCATCACCCGGAGGATCCCGCAGGATCATGAGAGGTAGCTGTGGTGTAACAGTAGTAAAAGTTTGTTCCCTGGGACGCACTCCGGTAACCAAGGCGTCAAGATTAAATTGAGCCGGGTTTTCAAAATTCACCTGAGTGGAGTCAAAGCCGGTAATATTTATGTTCTTCAGATGGTCGCCCGAAATATTGGGTGTGCCGGGAACGAGAGTATAGGTTGCCATGCCATGGCTAAATGGAATTTCAATAGACTCGTTGCCCCGGTCGCTGATTTGATCGATGATCACCAGTTTTCCAGTATCTACCGGACAACCATCCAGCTCACCTTCAAAGATCTCTATAGTGATTTCCACGGGTTTGAGCTGTTCGAGCACAGTAAACTCCGGATCACATACCGGATCCGGAAATCCGGTGATACGCATTTTCGGTTTCGGCCGGTACAGAAAGTTTAGCTCCTGGTCTGCATACCTGAGGTCAAGTTCAACAGCAGCATTGAAGAATGCTTCTACCTCTGAGGAAATGTAAGATCCAGGGTTTGGAAATTCATCCACGGTCACCAGGTATTGTTTCGCGGGTAAAGGGATATTGTATTCCCCGTTTAAATCAGTCTCCACTTCGTGAATAATACATCCGTCCAGACTGGTAAACTTCCAGGTTGACCTGCCCAGGTTAATATCACAGTTGCCACCGGCAAATCCCTGCACCCGGTGGGTGGTTTGGTTAACAAAGTCCATATCAGCGAAATTCTCATCCACATATATGCTGTAGGAAGAAGGACTAAAAGCATGATCCAGATGCTGGACACTAATGACATGATTGCCGATATTGGGTATGGCTAATTGGTACTCTCCATCTGGTCCGGTGGTGTCGCGGGGCACGTTATTGAGAAATATAATTGCAGAATCAACACCACATTCTACCTGACCGTAGATGTGATGTACATTCCCACTAAAGGAGAAGGTAGTTTCATCTACAAAATCTTTATTTGACAGTTGGTTGAAGGTAGCCTGTAAGGTTTGCCCATCCAGACTGGCAGGGTCAAAGACATGGATGATACCGCCATCATTCAAAGATGGGGTGATGGTAAAGTCGGCCTGGTCATCTCCAAAGTAGATGTTGGAAATGGTATAATAGCCCTGGACATTGGTCAGGGCCGTGTAAGTATCGCTGGTGAGATTACCACCGGGAACACTGGTAGTGCGAACGGCAGTAACGGTCACACCGGGTACACCTGCTCCCGGACCACTGGTACTGGCAGGGCTGGTTACCCTTCCACTGATGGCACCATCAGCCGGGATGACCACAACTACGACCTCATTGGAATAAGCTACTCCCCCGCAACCATTGGATACCTGCCGTCGGTACCGGGTGGTCTGAGTGATATTGGGTATGTTGTAACCTGTGCTGGTATTTGAACCCGGAGCCGATGTCCAACTAGCTCCGTTATTGGTTGATTGTTGCCAAAGGTAGGTCAGTGGCGCAGGATCGCCGGTGGCCGATGTGATATTATTGATGCTTCCGGGATCTATACCTCCGGGAATTTCCGGTATGATATCAGAGCTGGAGGGGCTTAAATCTATGCTGCCACCGGTAATACTGCCTGGTGTGTACGGGATGGTGACAATGTTTGTCCAGGAGCTGGTATAATCACATCCCTTTGTCCTGCGTCTGAACTGTATGTCGGACATACCCATAGTTCCGGTGTTAGACAGGCTGGCTCCACTTTCTCCAAAGACAGGATTCCAGTTGGAGGTACCGATTTTTTTCTCCCACTCGTAGGTGAGTCCATGGCTGTGATTGATCACCGAACTGGTACCTGATGCACTGTTGTTAATAGTAGGCAAATTGGATCCCGCACAAACGGCGGTACTGCTGGCTGTGATTGAACCCGGGCCCAATGGGTTAGAACTGATGTCTTCTACCTCTATATTGAGATTAAATGGACCCTGGGCCGGATTGGTGCTCTCAATGATGATAAGGTACTCACCCTCATATAAGTTATGATTCAGCATGCTCTGATCCGTGCTTTCGATGAGCGTATAAGTAGTTGGACTGGTACGGAGGTAGAGCTGGGTGTAAGGAGTAAAGTGTGCTGACAATGGACGAAGAGTCACTTGTTTGCACTCGGCACCAATGTCAAATTGATAGAATACATCCGGGTACTGATTCTGACTGCCGAAAAAATTATTGTTGGTGTAGCCCATACCGGCAGATGCGCCTGGAGGTGCCAGTCGGTTGCTGTTATAGTGGTCGTAGTTCCCATCAGAAAGTGTTCCAAAGTCCAATGGAGTGTCGAACGTGTTGCCATTGGTGTAGCGCCAGGTGCTTTCAAGATCGATACGTGTGTTGCCTGTCCCTATGATAAATGGTGTCCATAATGAAGCCGTTTGAGCAGTAGGTGAAGCCTGGAATGCCCGTTGAAGGGAGGTTTGGTTAATAGCCAGAAGATCGCCTACGACTCCATTTTCATTAAATTCACATCTGGGGTCAGTTATGTTGAAATAAGACCGAAAGTGAAAATCCACATCTTCTCCGCTGTTGAATGGTCCTTCCTCTTCAGAATCATATCCGGTTTCGGATAGACAGATGATGGTTTGATTTCTGGAAGCTATCGGCGGGATACCACTGATATTAGTTAAACCCACACAGTGATCTGCATATGTACCTTTGGTACCGAAAAGGTTATTGGGGTCATCGTCAGTGTCCAGTCTGGCTTCGAAAATAATGGTGGGTTCAGGAGGTATAGCATTGCTGATCGTAAAAGATCTTGTTCTCCATTCAATGTTTTTCAGATGGTCGTTGTTGACCTGGCCATCGGAAGAAAATATCGTACAAATGAGTATGAGCAGGCATGCCACGGACCTGGAAAAAGTCAGGATTCCCAATCGAAAACCTTCTCTGACCAGGCCGGCTGAGTTTTTGGTACCCAGTTTTTCCATCAGGTGTTTGCGGTGTGTTTTGACGGTATCAAAACTGAGAAAGAGGTGGTGAGCGATTTCTTTGGTTGAGTACTCATCAGAGATCAACTGGAGTACTTCTTTTTCGCGCTCCGAGATGGTACGATAGTATTTCATAACAGGTCTTTTTTTGGTTATGTACTGAGATGGTAATCTAGACCTGTACTGACACTCAGTCACCCTGTATGTCAGCGAACGGTTATATTTATGGGAGCGAGCGGTATGGAGTCAGGAGTGTTAGACAGTAAAGCAACTTGATTTATGGATATAATGATTGTTGAGGATGATGAGCTTATGGCGATGGACATGGAGAGGATGATCGAATCCATGGGTCATGAAGTGCGAGGTATGGCAACCAGTAGTGATGAGGCTTTGGCATTGCTGGAGGATCGATATGTAGACCTGGCCATTCTGGACATTCGAATCCAGGGACAGTATGACGGAATTGAACTTGCTGAGCAGATCAGCAGATTGGATGAAGGGATTTTGATTCTCTTTGTCACTTCTATGCAGGATGATCTGACTTTTAATCGTGCCAGCCGTTCACAACCGGCAGGATTTGTAGTAAAACCATTTACCGAGATTCAGTTTCGGCGCACCGTGGAGTTGATACTCAAGCAAAAAGAGCAACAAACCACGGGACTGGAAAGTAGGCATCCGGAAAGTGATGTTGAGTTTAATCCCCAGGCACTATTCATTCGTAAGAGAAACGAGATCAAGAAAATTTTTTTCCGGGATATTCAATACCTTGAAGCAGATGGTGGAAAGTACAGCAAGATATATCTGGGGGATGATGTGTTTGTGGTCGATGGCACTGGAACCGAGCACCACTTCCAGGTGACGGGCAGCGAGGCGTATCTCTACGGCGCTGCGCCCATCCGCCAGCCGGGTGAACCCGATGATGTCGATGAACAGCACCGCAATATTGCTGGTCTGAACCTGCTTGAGCGGATCATCGTTCTGGGACAGCTGCGCCACCACATTGGGTGAGACATAGCGGGACAGGTTGGCGCGTTCGCGGGCGAGGTCAGCGTTGTGATCCAGCATCTGGTCAAACCGCCGCGTCGATTGCGCGAGAATGGCGGCGACCATCAAAA
>JAUILF010000096.1 GCA_030433135.1 Bacteroidia bacterium
CATCATTTCCAGAATACCCTCTCCCTCTATTACACCATCTAATTCAACGTTAAAAGCCGGCTTCTTTTCTTCCCTGCGATCACCCTTCTTCCGGTCGTTCCGGTTGTCATTCTTGCGATCGTTGCGATTGTCGTTCTTTCGGTCGTTGCGATTGTCGTTCTTCTGGTCGTTTCTGTCTTCCTGAGGTGGAATATCCTGACCCGAATTGCGCTGACTGTCCCTTTTTTGCCTGGACTGACGTTTGCTGCTATCATCCTCCTGGTTTTTATCAGATGATCCTTTATCAGCCGCATCACTTTCTGCTTGAGAAGAAGTTGGTTTGTTATCCTGGGCTTTCGGTTTTCTGCTTCGACTCCTGGTATTGCGTTGACCAGATCTCGATTCACTTTTATTACCCTCACCACCAGTCTTCTGCACATCATTACCCTTTTCTGAGCCAGCATCCTTACTCTGCGTGCCTGAGTTATCGTCAGACTTTCCATTTGTGGATTCAGGTTTCTTCAGTGCCTGCTCATCTAGGATTTTGTATATCAATTCTTGCTTATTCAGTCTCTTATAGCCTTTTACACTGAGTTTCTCAGCTACGCCACGCAACTCGGTAACCAGCATATCGTTTAGCTGAAGGATATCGTACATTGTCTCAAGATTTTATGAAAGTATATTTGATACGTGATATTACTACCCTATAGTAAATACTTGGATTGTAAAGTTTGTGAAAGTATTCAAGGAAAAAGCACAAGGAAACTGCAAGGTCTGATGCAGATTAAAGGCGTGATCCTTTCTTTTGGCCCAGCAAAAATACAGTTATTTTTTGATCGATCCAGTATATTTGTCAAAAAAAGAGCCATTCTGAGTGATCTTGCTCCGATGACATCCTGAAAAAGACAAATATCCATGCTGGAAATGAACATATTGCGATCTGACCAGGATCGCATTAAGACTGCCTTAAAAAAGAGAAACCTAACGCCGGAAACCCTGGCTCAAATAGATGAGATCATTGCTCTGGATGATTCCAGAAAAGCAACCCAGACCAGGCTGGACAAACTCCTGGCTGAGGCCAATCAAAAATCCCGGGAGATCGGACAACTGTTTCGCCAGGGTGAGACCGAAAAAGCCAATGTATTACGCAATGAGGTCAACGATCACAAGGGAGAAATCAAAGACCTAGAGGACAATCTGAAGCAGGTTAAAGAATCACTGAGTCAGATGCTGTTTGAAATTCCCAATGTCCCCCATGAGCTGGTAGTTCAGGGTAAGGGTGAAGAAGAAAACGTGGTGGTTCGCGACTGGAATGGTGACCTGCCATCGTTTTCAGGCTTTTCACCGCTTCCGCATTGGGACCTGGCCGATAAATACCAGTTGATTGATTTTGGTCTGGGTGCCAAGATCACCGGTTCCGGGTTTCCGCTATTTCGTGGAAAGGGAGCCCGGCTCGAGAGGGCGCTGATCAATTTTTTCCTTGCTGAAGCCGAAAAAGCAGGGTATGAAGAGATCATACCTCCCCTGCTCGTAAACCCCGATACAGCCCGGGCCACGGGCCAGTTGCCGGATAAAGAGGGTCAAATGTATTACGTAGAGAAAGATGATCTCTACCTCATCCCCACGGCGGAAGTGCCTGTAACCAACATGCTGAGGGATGAGACGGTAAGCCTGGAAGAACTACCGGTAAAACTTACCGGATACACCCCCTGTTTTCGCAGAGAAGCCGGATCCTACGGGTCTGATGTCAAGGGTCTGAATCGCGTTCACCAGTTTGATAAGGTTGAAATCGTACAGGTGGCCCACCCGGATCACTCTTACCAGATCCTGGATGAAATGGTCGCACATGTTGAATCCCTGCTTGACAAGCTGGAGCTACCGTTCCGTATCCTGCGACTATGTGGGGGAGACCTCGGCTTTACTTCAGCCATGACCTACGATTTTGAAGTCTTCTCAGCCGCACAAGAAAAATGGCTGGAGGTAAGTTCGGTATCCAACTTTGAGACCTATCAAAGCAACCGTTTAAACCTGAAGTACCGGGATGGCAAAAGCAAACCAGCATTGGTACATACGCTGAACGGCAGTGCCCTGGCCCTGGCCAGGATAATGGCAGCCATTCTTGAAAACAATCAGGATGGTTCAGGCATTAATATTCCATGGGCATTACATTCATACACCGGATTCGAAAGAATCGACTAACTAAAACAGAGTAAGAATTATGTTTAGTGGAGCATACATGGGATATATGCTGATAGCAGGAATCATGAGCCTGATTGGAATGTGGGTCAGCGGCAGACTGAAAAGCAAATTTGCCTATTATAGTAAGATTCAGACCCGCCGGGGGCTGAGTGGCCGGGAGGTGGCTCAATCTATGTTGTCGGGTTATGGCATTACCGATGTGAAGATCGTGGAAGGCAAAGGGTTTTTATCAGACCATTACAATCCTATTAGTAAAACGGTCGCCCTGTCACCTGCGGTCTACCATGGAAGGTCGATAGCGGCCACAGCTGTTGCCGCACATGAGTGTGGACATGCCGTACAACATGCAACTTCATATCCTTTGTTAAAACTTCGATCAGGAATTGTACCCCTGGTACAGGTTTCTTCCAGGGCTCAGCAATGGTTGTTGATTCTGGCCTTAGGTGGATTTGGTGCCGGTGCAAGCGGAAGTAATACGATCCTGTTGATAACGATAATAACATTTGCTATCACAGCACTCTTTAGTTTTATTACACTTCCGGTAGAATTTGATGCCAGTAAACGCGCCCTGGTCTGGGTAGATCAAAGCGGTTTGCTAAAGGGTGATGAATACACAGGTGCCAAAGATGCCCTGCAATGGGCGGCAATGACCTACGTAGCATCAGCACTCACTGCATTGGTCATGCTTTTGTACCTGATTTCCAGATATCGGAATTGACCGGATTTACCAATACATTTGTATTTTCGGAAAAACAAACAACATGAGTGCTGAAGACGTTGATTTAGCCATTGACATTGGTAAAGAAGGTATGGAAGATGCCCTGGAACACCTGGGAAAAGAACTGATCAAGATTCGAACCGGAAAAGCATCTCCTTCGATGCTTAGCGGGATATTGGTAGAATACTACGGTAGCCCCACACCCTTAAATCAGGTTGCTAATGTTGGCACCAGTGACTCAAGGACTCTCACCATCCAACCCTGGGAAAAATCTATGCTGGCTCCGATCGAACAGGCCATCTTCTCAGCCAATCTGGGATTGACTCCTATGAACGACGGTGAGATCATCAGAATTAACATACCCGCACTCACTGAAGAACGCCGAAAGCAACTGGTAAAGCAGGCCAAGCACCTTGGTGAAGAAGGAAAAATCAGTCTCCGTAACAGTCGTCACAAGATCATGGATGCTATCAAACAGGCAGTAAAGGACGGCTATCCTGAAGATGCCGGGAAACGCAAAGAAGACGCTGTCGAAAAGATTGTCCACGATTATAACGACCAGATCGATGAAATGATCAAGGCCAAAGAAGATGACATAATGACCATTTAATCAGGAGACAAAACATTCTCTGCTGCGGAGCTGCCAAGACCGTCAGTTGGTCTCCTGCAAAAGTTGTTTTGTAATACCTGTTGGTGAGACAATTGCGACATGGTTTTCTGCGATCCACAATAGTTTCTGGCCTGGTTCGATATGAGCAACGTCAAATAGTTTAGTTTCGAAGGTCGTAAAATCGTACACCTCCATCTTATCCTCCAGTCGATAGATGATCAGGTTTCCGGACAACTGGAAATCTTTTATCCCGGTCTTGATGAACTGTGTTTCAAAATTTCCAAATTGATCAAAGATCAACATGCCGTGGTCGGGCACACTCATAAACAACCTACCATTATGCTCTTTGATTTTACTGGGTTCTAACCTTGCGTTAAATCGCAACCTTAGGTCCTCTCCTGTAATCAGGATCTGTCCCTGATGATCGATCTGATATATCCTTTGCTGATGACTGTTAAAAATCCATAATGCACTGTTGAGTGCTGTGGCAACCAGGTCAATCTGACCAAATCCCAGATTGATCATGTCAAATTGCCCGGTCTCATTGATCTGCCGATCCAGCATGACACCAGTTAGAAATTCGGGGAAGTATACCAGAACTTTCAATGGATTCGATGCATCAATCAAAGAAATATTCCCCAGCCGATTATTAGAGTAAAAACCGAGTTTTTGCCCATCCAAATCTACCTTTATTACATCCTGTCGAACGTTAGCATAATAAATATGCCCGAACTTATCAATGGTAGCCGTTTCCGGAACGATAGATAAGCGGTCGACTTCTCCCTGGGCATCACATAACATGATGGAGACCCCTATCATAAGACTACATGTGAATAATCTGAGCATTATCGTTTTCAAAAAAGGCCAGCTTAAGGTCCTTACCGTCAAAAACAGCGTAAGAATTGTATTCCAGCCAGTCACCCAAATTAATGTAACGGCTCTTACCATTATCAAGTGTGCATTCGATCGGTAAATGGCGGTGACCAAATACAAAGTAGTCTATGGATTCATTATCCAGGTATTCATGCGCATACTGAATTAACCACTCATGATCACGCCCTTTTAACTCATCTTTTAAGGATGCACCTGCCCTGCTTCTACCACTCCAGTAGTTTGCCAGGGCAAAAGCAAAGTTCGGGTGTAACCTGGCAAATAGCCACTGACACAATCGACTGGAGAAAACCTGCTTGATGAATTTATATCCATGATCACCCGGCCCCAGTCCATCACCATGACCAATCAAGAATTTCCTACCCGAAAATTCTCTTATAACCGGCTTTCGGTAAACCGGGATCTGCAATTCTTCTTCGAAATAGGAAAACATCCACATATCGTGATTACCGGTAAAAACACTGATATTCACACCCTTGCTCTGCACATCAGCCAATTTTCCCAGAAACCTGACATACCCCCTGGGGACGACAGTCTTGTATTCAAACCAAAAATCAAAGAGGTCACCGACCAGGAAAATTTCCGAAGCTTCGTGTTCAACCATCTCCAGCCACCGTACCAATTGTAATTCCCTTTCCTTCGACGTGAGTCTTGCATCCATTCCCAGATGAAAATCAGATGCAAAAAAGATCTTCGACATTCAGTAAAGATATACTTCACCCAGTATTTTGCGGGAAGTATACATCAGACTTTCCGGTAAACACAGAATTCTATTGTTTCCCAGCAAATATTCTGACACAAACCAGTATGCAAATCCTGCCAATAATTGATGGGGTTTTTTCGTGCTTTAACCCAATACTAGTTCAAACTTACTTCATAGGTTGAAGTAGTCCAGCCACGTAGTCCATCTTCGCTCTGAAACAGCACCTCGATCACAAATTGGCCTGTATCATCCGGGTGGCCGAAAGTCACCTCAGTAGTGCCGGAGTTATCGACTTCGACCTGGGGATTCCAATACACCTGGGGCCGAAAATATGGTCGATGACTACCCCCCGGAAAAGAGCTGCTCTCATAGGCAGGGAACTCGGCACGAGGTTGTATTCCCGGTGCTTCCACCAGGTTTCTTTCATCTTCAGCAGGTACCTCTACCCTATCCAGTGAGGTGGTTATTCTGACAACACCACTGGCCCCCACTGCCTGAAAGTAGTCCCGCAACTTCGGACGATCCAAAAACAATTCTACACGAACTATGTAATCTGTAGACATATCAGCAATAAAGTCGGCATCTCTGGTAACCATATTGTCGACAATAAACAAGGGCGGTCCATTTAATTTAGCATTGCGAGCCCGGGTACCCTGCACATTGATCAGTTCAGCCGAGTAAGTACTATCTTTTTCCAACACGAAACGCAATGGTGTGATCAACTCCCCAAAGAACCCCTTCATGTCTTCAAAGGACTCATATTCCGCAATATCGAAAGAAACATCAGGTTCCCATGTGGCTTTTGACCAGGGACGCAATTCGGGCTGCAGTTCTGTTTCAAATGATTGATATTGTTGATAAATTTTCTTTCTTATTTGACTCAATTCAAGATACCGGAGAATACCTTCAGTATAAATTAGTGGTGTTTCTTCACCCTGAAATCCATCAGATGGTACCTCAACTATCAGTTCCGGGTGTTCATACTGGAACCCCATAAACTGAATGGGTTTAGAACCATAATAGTCTTCCATCTTCAGGATAAAATGACCATTCTCATCAGAACGGGTATAGAAAATATGATTCTCCTCCCCCGAATATCCACCAAGGACATTAACCAGCAAAGGGTTATCCTCCAGGTCATAGACTTGCCCCCTGACCGTAACCTGACTTTCAAGATCCGCAGGATTGAATTCAGGCAGTGGCTTGCCAATGTAGGTAGAACGACTACCCAGGACAGTTGTTCCTGCTAATTCATGATCCTTGACCGACACTGAGAAACTACCTGGTATGGTATTACCTCCTTTATCTGCGGCCTTAATTTGCATGGTGATCTGATCACGGGGAGAAATGGATGCCTTGCTCAATAAAACACTGATATCCACATCATTGGGTTGATCAGCTTCTGCAGAGGCTATTTCACTGATCTCAATCTCTCCGGGATCCTGCAGATCACTGTACACCGGAATATAGGCATATGCAAGATCTTGCTCTTCAAACTGATCCTTGAGGGCAACCTGGAATCGGAATTCGAAAATACCAGGTGAAGCATTGTACGGAATCTGGAAATAACCATTCGCCGGACTTCCAGCTTGCTTCTTAATGAAAAAATGAGAGGAATTGTCACCGGTGCTAACAGTAACGCGTACGGCCACTTCCTGATTTCCCCAGGCAGCTGGAGGAAACACACTAAACCAGGCTACCTCCCCGGACACATAGAAGGACTTATCAAAATGTACCATAGCCAGATCCTGACCATGAACATTCCAGGCAAACACCAGTATGATGTTGGCAAAGTACAGGCGCAATCTTAGACTACTCATTCTACCCAAAATGACGGTTTTTCAAGTTGACTGTTATCAGCCACCAGGCAATCACAACAAGGCACCAGGGGGCATTCGCGGCCTGGTGGTGACATCGTGCCGGGTGGCCATGGACATAAGGCCGTAGGGTTATCAGCTATCTCTGGACTCACATAGAAGTAGCTGGTATCTACCTGTGTTGCATAGAAATACCCAAACACTTCATTCCGCTCACCATTGTCAACCACCTTTTCAAAATTGCTACGTATCCGACCGGCCGGTGATTCAAACATGTTTCCGGTTCGATCAATCACCTGGCTAATCTCATTCCAGTAGCGAAATGCCTCTTCTGTCAAAGACTGTTGATATATAGTCAGGTACAAACCTTCGGCATAGTGATAATCCTTGGGGCTTTCATAAATAGGTACTGAAATCCGGTTGACATCAGAAACCTCGTTACCATCAAAGGCAGCAATATGATCTCGATTAACAACGTCGGTGATATAACAAGTTTTGGCTTCTGTCATCGGATTAAGTGGGGTATCTGTCAGTTTCCAGGTGGCGGTCATATCCCAAAGAAAACGCCCTGCTTTGCCCTCGCTGGATAGCTCTACCGGCACTTCCATAGAGTAGGATAAGTATTCCTCGGTAACAAACTCTCCCAGCAGGTCTTCTTTGGTCTTTTCAACAATTCCTACATCAACCGGGCCGGCCTCAGAAACCGATATGAGAAGCTCCGGATTGGAAACAATTTCCTGTCCATCAAAGGTCAGTACACGGAGTTGATAGGTCCTTCCTACCTCCACGAGAAAATCGGAATCACCTTTAGGAAGGATCAATTCATAGTATCCCAGCGATTCTTCCGGCAAAACAGCAGACTGACCTGCGTCATTGATCACAGACACCTCTCTTACATTGACCGGCTTGCTAATGTTAGCCGTAAAGTCAAATATTCTACTAATGTTCACAGAGATCACAGCCGGATCTCCATCTCGCAAACTGCCCTCTATCACTATGCCGTTCTGCACACTTTTAGAAGTCGGCAGGTCAATTTCATCCAGGCATCCCAGAGCACTAAACAGCAGAACTGCAACGACTAGCAGCACAGCCTTACTTCCCTTGCCATTTACTAAGTGTATCATAAGATTTCAACATTCAAGGTCAGGGATGGTATGGGAGCACCCACTACAGCCAATTTATTTGCCTGTGCAGATCTGGCCCGACCCTGGGTAAAGAAAACCGAAAAAGCATTTTTGCGCCCGTAAACATTATATATCGAAATTGTCCAGCTCGTCTGCAGGATCTTGTCCTTCTTATATCCCTTTCCAATCGTATAGGCAATGTCCAGCCGGTGGTAGTCGGGAATTCGGAACTTGTTTCTCTCTGAGTAAATAGGTACTACCAGTCCATCGTTAGTCAGGTAATTTCCGAGGGGAGTCGTGGTAGGTCTTCCCGTACTGTAGTTAAAATTGATCGTTAGTGTGTTGCGACGATTTGGCTGATAATTTAAGATCAGCGACATATTATGTGTCTTGTCAAAATTGGACGCATACCAGTCACCCCGGTTAATTCCCTCGACTTGTCGTTCACTTCTTGACAAAGTATAACTCAACCAACCGTTTACCTGACCTGTTTTTCGCTTGATACTGAGTTCCATTCCATAACTCCTTCCCACTCCCGAAAGCAGTTCGGTCTCGAGGTGGTCATTCATGACCAGGTGAGCAAAATCACGATAATCAAAAAGTTCATCAATATACCTTGCGTACAACTCCAGTGAAGTCTCCCATTCATTGTTCATGAAGTTATGGAAGTATCCTGCAGAGGTATTATGAGACCTGAAGGGTTTAATATAACGGGTACTGAGTTGCCATTGACTATTGGGTGTTGGGGAATCGGAGTTAAAAATCTGATTGATAAATTGTGCTGTACGGCTATACCCTGCCTTGAAGGAGCTGGCCTGACTAAACCTGTATCTCATCGAAAACCTGGGCTCAATACTGTTATAAGTAGCGATCGTTTCTCCTGATGAGTAGGTGGTCGTACCTGATATGGTACTTTCGTCAGGGTTGTCAGGATCTTCATACTCGTATATCTCCTGTGGCCCTACGTTCTGATATAAAACGCCACGCAATCCTGCAGTCAGGGTAAACGCCGGTGAAAACTGATATTCAATGTTTCCAAATAAAGCAGCTTCATAACCACGCTCATCCTGAAGGTCACGCTCCAGAATATTGGAATCATCTCCTGCCGGGTGTTGTTTTCCTGGTTCCACATTGTAATACGTAACATTAAACCCGGCATCAATTTGCATTTCAGGGCTTACTGTGTAAGTCAGTTGCTCATCAAGCTTAAGATATGCCACACCATTATCTACCTCTGCAGCTAAAATTCCCTGAAGGTCCTTTTGACTACTAAAGTAGTTGCTTGCAGACAGTGACAATTTGTTATATACCCGGTCCGAGAAGATTTTCTTGTAAGCCAGCTGCCCCATCAGGGTGGAATAACCAAATCCATATTCATCATTATAAACGAAATCATCGCTCGATGCATAACCAGACAGAATAAAAGTGTTTCTCTCATTGGGCTTAACGGTGAACCTCACATTAGCATCATAAAAGAACGATGAGCTTCTCTGGACTTCGAGGACATCCACCAATCGCAACATCCAGTCAGAATAGGTCGATCTGACACCGGCAATAAATGAAGCTTTGTCTTTTACAATGGGCCCCTCGGCACTTAATCTTCCTGAAACCGGCCCAATTCCACCCTTCAATCCAAATTGCTCAAAGTCACCATCTTTCATTTCTACATCCAGTACCGACGCTATTCGACCTCCATAGGTGGCGGGTATATTACCTTTATAAAGGTCGACCGACTGAATCAGATCAGCATTGAAAGTGCTAAAGAAACCCAGGGCATGGGAAGCATTAAAAAATGGTCCTTCATCTTGCAAAATGAGGTTTTGATCTACCTCTCCTCCCCGCACATTAAACCCCGTGGCACCTTCTCCCAGGGAGCTTACACCTGGATTCAACAACAGATTTTTTACCACATCAGCCTCGCCCAATAATGCGGGTACCGTACGAAGGTTTTTGAGATCAACTGTAGCCACACCAATCTGCACATTCTCTACACTGGCGTCTGCTGCACGTGCACTCACGGTCACTTCCTGCAAATCTACAGCCCCCGACTTCATTTCCAGATCAACTTCACCATCACTATACACCTGAATAATCTGAAACCGGTCAGCAAATCCCACGTACCTGGTCTCCAGTTGATATCTTCCTACCGGCACTTCAAGAACGTAGGCACCATCTGCGTCAGTTATAGTACCCAGATTCAATTCGGGAATCGAAACGGTAGCACCAATAACGGGCTCCTGATCCTCGTCTGTCCTAATTAATCCAGACACAACGGCAACACCATTAGGACGCATGTCCTTGACCTCACCCACTATTATTACCTCCTCATGTGGCTCATCAACCTCCACTTCTTCCGAGGTCGACTCCTGCAGTGCCCGGTAGTAATCAGCACTAAATGTTTCGCGAATGACAGATAAAGGGAGCAGGACAATATCATGGTCCCGATACGATATATAGGTGTAACCGGTTCCTTCAAGGATCAGATCCAGAGCTTCTTTCAGAGATTTACCTAACAGAGACAGGTTCAATTCCCCGTTGTCAAGACCGTCATCTTGGTAAAAGATTCGGGTTGTGAACTGATCTTCCAGACTTTCCAGGATTTGGTGCCGGTTTCCGGCATCAATCGGAGAACGCAGCATGGAATCCAAAACCCCCTGAGCCAAGCCTGCTTGACAAGCTAGAGAAAGAATGCATAATAAAAATACCGTCCTTTTGAACCGGTTTTCCTTCATTGAGTGAGCTTTTCCACATAGTGACTTTACATATCACAAGTGAGAATCGACAAAGCTACCAAAAGGCTTGTTAAAGGTCGAATCTCAAAAGTCACAGATTTGTGATGTCCTAATTAATAAGCCAATATCTTTTCCACCATGTTAAATGGCATATCAAAAGCATCGGCGACTCCCTGATGTACTACTTTGCCATCAACAATATTCAACCCCTTTTTGAGATCTGCTCGTTTCTTGCATGCTTCTTCCCAGCCCAAATCGGCTAATAACAAGGCGTAGGGCAAAGTCGCATTGGTAAGAGCTATGGTGGATGTATAGGGTACGGCACCTGGCATATTGGCAACGCAATAATGAACAATACCATCTACCACAAAAATCGGATTATCATGTGTAGTCGGAACACAGGTTTCAATACATCCACCCTGGTCTACTGCCACATCCACCAGCACAGTGCCGGGTATCATCTCTGATAACATGTCTCTGCTAATCAGGTTGGGTGCCTTCGCTCCAGGGATCAATACGGCACCAATGATCAGATCATGATGTGAAATTAATCTTCGAATGTTATATTCATTCGAATACATGGTCTGCACATTCGCAGGCATTACGTCTTCGAGGTAACGCAGTCTCTGCAGGTTGATATCCATAATGGTAACCTGAGCACCCAGTCCCGCTGCAATCTTAGCTGCCTGGGTACCTACTACACCACCACCCAGGATCAGCACCTTGCCCGGTAGAACTCCCGGAACACCTCCAAGCAGAACTCCTCTGCCTCCCATCGGCTTTTCAAGATACTTGGCTCCTTCCTGGACCGCCATTCTACCAGCTACTTCTGACATTGGAATGAGTAACGGAAGTGTTTTGTCCTGCAACTCTACCGTTTCATATGCCAGACAGACGGATTTGCTTTCAACCATGGCCTTCGTCAGTGATTCGCTGGATGCGAAATGGAAATAGGTAAAAACCAACTGTCCCTTTCTAATCAGAGAGTACTCCTCTTCAACCGGTTCCTTCACCTTTATGATCATTTCTGACCTGGAGTATGTACTTTCTATATCGGGAAGGATTTCAGCTCCTGCTTCCACATACTTCCTGTCTTCAAAACCACTCTCTGCACCAGCGTCATGTTGAATAAAAACCTTATGGTTTCTCTTCACCAACTCATGAACACCTGCCGGTGTCAGGGCAACCCTGTTTTCATTGGATTTTAATTCCTTAGGTATACCTACGATCATGATCGAATCAGTTGAGATTTAATGCGCAAATATAGCTTTTTGTACTACCGTAATTGATTCATACCATGTACGGTAATAACAAAGGAGTATCTCCAACATCATCAAATTGGCCACATATTAAAAAGACCATAACAACAATAGGATGTTGATGCATGTTTTCTAATTTTGCAGCCTCATTATTGAATAAACCCGAAAATGTTGCCTTAGATGAAGAAACATAATTTTAGTGCCGGACCTTCGATATTACCACAGGAAGTATTCGCAAAAGCTGCTCAGGGAGTACTGGACCTGGATGGTTCAGGCCTGTCTGTTCTCGAGATATCACACCGTAGTAAGGAATTTGTCAATATTCATCACCAGGCTAAAACGCTGGTTAAGGAGGTGCTTAATGTTCCTGACAACTATCACATCCTTTTTCTTTCTGGGGGTGCCAGTACACAGTTTTTCATGACTGCACTGAATATCCTCGGAGATGATCAGAAAGCTGTTTATCTGGACACAGGTTCCTGGTCAAGCAAAGCCATAAAAGAGGCCAGGAGGTATGGTCAAATTGAAGTGATCGGCTCCTCAAAAGACAAGAATTATACGTACATCCCAAAAGACTATGAGATCCCTTCAGATGCATCCTACCTGCACCTGACCAGTAACAACACCATTTTCGGGACCCAGTTTCAGGAATTTCCCGATACTGACATTCCCCTGGTTTGTGATATGTCATCCGATATTTTCAGTCGGGCTGTAGATGTTACGAAGTTTGGTATCATCTATGCGGGAGCCCAGAAGAATATGGGTCCTGCAGGTACTACCCTGGTTATTGTGCGTGATGATCTGGTGGGACAATCAGGAAGGGATATTCCGACTATACTGGATTACAAGACTCATATCGATAAAGATTCCATGTTTAATACCCCGCCAGTATTCCCGATTTATGTCAGCATGCTCACTTTGAAGTGGTTGAAGGGGATTGGTGGTGTTTCTGCAGCTGCGGAAAGAAATCAGGCGAAAGCCGAAACACTGTACCATGAAATCGAGCGTAATAGTCTTTTCGAAGGGGTTGTGGTACCTGAGGACAGATCAAAAATGAATGCAACCTTTGTCCTGAAAGACGATAACCACCTGGATGCATTCCTTGGTGCATGTGCTGAGGCTGGTATTGTTGGAGTAAAGGGGCACCGATCTGTAGGTGGGTTTCGTGCTTCAATGTACAATGCCATGGAACTCGACAGTGTAACGGCACTGGTACAGGTCATGCAGGAATTCGAGGCAAAACAATAGATTGAAGTAATGAATATTGATCTCGCCGGAAAGAATGCGCTGGTATGTGGCGCCAGTAAGGGTATAGGAAAGGCTATTGCTCTGGAACTTGCCAAACTCGGTGCTTCCGTCATTGTCGCTGCCCGTAGTATGGATCTCCTATCACAATTGGTGGAGGAGTTGGATACCGGAAAAAATCAACAACACGCTGCCCTTGAGATCGATGTCATGGATACGGCTGCGCTATCTGAAAAGATCCTTGGCCTGGTAGAAGACAAAACGCTTCACATCCTTGTGAATAACAGTGGTGGACCTCCTGGTGGAGCTATTCTCGCTGCCGATCCACAGGATTTCCTTAATGCGTACCGCGCTCACTTGATTGCCAACCAAATATTGGTTCAGGCAGTTGCACCAGGAATGAAGCAGGCAGGCTATGGCAGGGTGATTAATGTGATTTCAACCTCGGTAAGAGAACCCATACCAGGTTTGGGTGTCAGCAATACCACAAGAGGTGCCGTGGCTAGCTGGGCCAAGACCATGTCCGGTGAGCTGGGCCCTTTCGGCATTACGGTCAATAACATTCTCCCCGGATTTACACGTACCGAAAGACTGGAAAGCCTGGTGACGTCCTGGGCAGGACAAAGAGGACTGACGGTGGAAGAAATGGAAAAAGAATTTTTCGACCAGGTTCCTGCCGGTAGATTTGCAAAACCGGAAGAAGTCGGGGCAGTGGCAGCATTCCTGGCTACTCCTGCCGCCTCATATCTCAATGGGGTGAGCATACCGGTCGACGGTGGAAGGCTAAAAAGTATTTAACTTGTGGTCATGATTGACCTAACCCTTGACCATATAGGAGTAGCCGTCAAAAACCTCGATGATGCCATTAACAAATATCAGGAACTACTGAATGCAAGAGTTGTACACCGGGAAGAAGTCCCTTCTCAGGGGGTTGCCGTCTGCTTCCTTGAATACAAAACACAACGCATAGAACTGTTAAAGCCCCTCAATGCCGAGAGTCCGGTGGCCAGGTTTATTCAGAAGAGGGGCGAAGGCATTCACCATATTGCTTACAAGACGGAAAATATCGAGACCGAAATGGTCAGGATTAGGAATATGGGTATGCAGGTTCTTCAGGAAAAACCAGTTCCCGGAGCCTGGAATAAGATGATCTTTTTTATCCACCCCAGATCCGTGGGAGGGGTTCTGGTAGAAATATGTCAATCAGCCGGAAATGATTGAATGGTACCAGTATCTGATTGCCATTCTCGGGGGGCTGATCGCTGGAGGCATCAACACCCTCGCCGGCAATGGATCTGCCATCACTCTTACCATATTGACGGAAGTAATAGGTCTGCCAGGTAATCTGGCGAATGGAACCAACCGCGTTGGGGTATTTACCCAGTCTGCTGCCGGCAGTTATGCATTTTACAGACATGGCAAACTAAACCTGAAGGGGAGTCAACTCAACCTGGGTTTGACCATTCTCGGAGCCATTGCAGGAGTATGGGTAGCCACCAGAGTCAGCAATGAACAGTTCATTTTTGTATTTCGCTATTTGATGCTTTTTATGCTGGTAGTCCTGTTGGTTAAGCCCAGGAGATGGCTCAAGGAATCCAGTGATACTCCGGGAGCACCACCATTACTGGCTATTCCACTATACCTTGCACTTGGCTTTTACGGAGGTTTTATCCAGATGGGTATGGGCATTTTCTATCTCGCAACGATGGTGTTGGTAGCCAGATACAGCATCATAGAAGGCAATGCACTCAAATCCTTTGTGGTGGCTTTATACACCATGATTGTTCTGGCCATATTTGCCTACCAGGGACTCATAAGGTGGGATGTGGGAGCCATTATGGCTATTGGCCAGACCATAGGAGGCTGGTACACGGCAAAATTTGCCAGTAAACATCCCAAAGCCAACATTGTAGCCTACTGGGTCCTGGTCGTTATTGTCATCCTCGCCCTGCTCAGACTATTTGGACTACTTCCCTTTTGACACTACTTCTTACAAAACTCATCCAGAAAATACCTGGTTACAGCTTCATCTCCCAACAAGGCATCAGCTGGTAATGAGTGATCATCATCCCATACATGAAGTTCCTCACTGGGTAATATCTCAATGGAGGAGTCATTGAATACACCTCTGGTATGATCGAAAATATCGGTAGGGTAACTTAGTTGTAAGTGATTAACAAAGAAATTATACATGGCAGCTCGCTTGTTAGGCCCATAGTCATGCAGCTCAAGCGGCAAATGTACATGATGAAGGTTGGTGGTGACACCATACGCCTCATAAACCCTTCGCAAATAAGGAACTTCAACGATACTGTTGTTTCTGGTCCAGTCCCCACCAATGGAGACAATCAGCTGAGGCCGGGGAGCAGCAAGGGCAGCTATTTCGACATTATTGGTTTGATGGTCACTACTCTTATGAATTGGCATTCCACTTTCACATGTACACCCTCCGAAAAAGAAAGAAGACACCATCACTACCGGAGCACTGACTTTAATCCGATCGTCCAGGGCACTCAGAACAAACGTCTGGGTTCCACCACCGGAGGCTCCTGTCATCCCAATTCTCTCCGGATCCACATCCTCACGACTCAACAAGTAATCCAGTACCCTTTTCCCATTCCAGGTCTGTAACAACAATCCAATGGGGATCTTATGATCAACCTGTTTTGATTCGGCATATCCAACCATATCATAGGCAAACACCACTGCGCCCATTTTTGCCAGCATCGCACACCTGATTTGCATGGCATCCCTGACCCGTCCATCCGGATCCCGCCAATGACCATGAGAACAGAGTACACCGGCAAAAGGACCTTCACCGATGGGACGGTACAGATTACCCGTAATATAAAAACCAGGGAAGCTTTCGATGGCAATATTTTCCACGAAGTATCCATCCATCTCACGCGAGCTATGAATAACTACCTTATCTGTCGCGGAATAATCGGGAACTTTATCCCAGCCCATTCCCTCAACAATACCTTGTCTGATGCGGGTGGCACGGTGGGACCAATCTTCAAGATCATCCCAACTAGCTGCAAACTCCTTCATCATCGTCGCTCCTTCCAACTCGGTCCAGTAAGCACCCTGGCACAAATAATTCTCCTGTCCGGATACAGCAGTGGATGAAATCAGCATCATCAGGAACAAAAACTTGAATCTCGACATAAGGTTATTTTTTACGGCTATGTAATATGAACTAAAAATAGTGCACAATACTCTTCCCACCTAATACTTATCCGGATGATGCTATTGGAAGGAACATTCCTGTGTATTCCTGACCTTATTAAGGTTTTGTTAATGCAATAATGCGAGGAACTATCCGGCGTTATAACCTTGCAATCAGCATGAACCCTGCAACTATGAAAACAGAAGAACGGCGAAAGTTGGCAGCCATCATGTTCACGGATATCGTGGGCTATTCTTCGATGATGCTGGAAAATGAGAGCCTGGGGCGGGAAGTTCGCAAGCTACATCGATCCATTTTCCAGGACCACACCACAAATCACCATGGCAAGATTATCCAGTACTATGGCGATGGTACCTTAAGTATGTTTGATAGCGCCGTAACGGCTGTAGCCTGCGCTGTTTCCATGCAACGCGCATTTGTTCAGGCCGACATCCCTATCAGGATCGGTATCCATCTGGGAGATATCATGTATGATGATACAGAGATTTTTGGTCACGGGGTAAATGTAGCTGCACGCATAGAACCACTATGTCATCCCGGTGGGATTCTTATTTCGGATAAGGTAAGAGATGAGCTGGTTAATCACAACATCGGCGAATGCGTCTCCATGGGAACTTTCAGATTTCAAAAGTTGAACCAGGAACATCAGTTATATGCTCTCTCTTCAAAAGGAATTGTTGTACCAGGGAAAAACGATCGTTTGAGGATGCAGGAACTTGCGATGAAAATGGAATCCAAAGACCAGCAGACAAAATGGTCGGGGAGCTCCATTTCTTCCATAGTGAATGACAAAAGAGTGCCTTCCCTCAAACAAATGCTGACAAGCGCCTTCCTGATTGGGATGGGGTTTATCCTTGGCCAGGGTTTCTACAGCCCCGAAAATACCGGCATTCCACAGGAGGCTATGGCAGTAGCTGTCCTGCCTGTCAATACCACTGACACCACCTCAGAGGCTTTATGCCTGAGCAATCACATAGAGAAGGAAATCATGCTTCATCTGTCTGACTATGAAGTCGAAGGAATTCAAATGGAAACGGAAAATCCAGGTCTTCCCAATTCCGTAGAAAAAGATGTTCATAAAATAGTTCCGTACCTGCTTGAAAATACACTGGAAGCTAAAAAGCAATCCATTTCTGTGCGAAACAGACTCATAGATCCAAATGGCAGAGAACAAGTATGGTCCAAGGAATATGACTGGTCAACTGACCGAGATTATCAGGGCAAAATTGGAGTTGATATAGTTGGCAGAATCGCATCAAAACTTGGCCTTTTACAAACCACTGGTACCAAACAAGCCGGAGAAAACCTCCTTGCCTGCAACCTGGTTTATCCCAAATAAACCACACCCGTCATAAGCCAAAAAAGCCCGTGATCAAAAGACCACGGGCAGGCGAAAAAGCTCTACATAAACTAAATCTTCATCGGCTTAATTTACATCAGGGAATTATAATCTGGCAGCATAGGGAATCATTCAGTTCAGATACAGCAGGGTTCCGGTATTTCTTTACATACCAGGGGCAAAGGTTCAGCTATGTCCAGATG
>JAUILF010000510.1 GCA_030433135.1 Bacteroidia bacterium
TGTTTTTGCGCATTAAGCATAATTGGTGTGCCATGAGCATCATCGGCACACAAATAGTACGCTTCGTGGCCTTGTAGTTTTTGAAAACGCGACCAAATATCAGTTTGAATACTGGTTGAAAAACCGTCATGGCCTGGGATCTGTAAGCCAATTGTCCTGGGACGACGAAAAAGCAGCCAGAGCTTTCCTTGATGAAGAGTTGTAAAAGTAGCGCGAGATGGGTTTGTCAACAGCTGGTATGTTTAAGCCATCACTTACAGATGGGTTAATGTGCCACCTCTTTCCTGTCCTTAACCATCATCTTGGTTTGTAATGGTTGCCCCGTTTCCAGTTGTTCTTTAGAGCCTTCATTAATTTGTTTCCAGCTGCCGCGAGCGTAGGCAGCATTGATGTCTCCAGCCTGACGATAAACGGCGAAAGATGGGGTGGGGGCAGAGTCCTCCAACTCTTCCAGGAAGGTGATCTGTTGCTCATGATATCCCTTAAACTGCCAAATCAGGGCAACACTTGTAAGAAGTATTGCCATGGTTGCAGCAATAGCGGTCCAACGCTTGAGTACAGAGATCCGAACCTTTCCACGGTCCTGATCCAATCTCTTTTCCAGACGTTCCCATACCCTGGAGGATGGCTCCATACGCATGGCATTTGCTTTTTCCTGCCAGTCTCTCTTCATGTGTTCACTCATCCTGTATTCGAGATTCTATTTTTTTTTAAAATTGACGCCAACTTACGTTTGGCCTGTATCAATTGTGATTTGGATGTATTGATACTTATACCCAGTATTTCCGCAATCTCACGATGTTTGTAACCTTCAATCACAAACAGGTTGAACACGGTTCTGTAACCATCGGGTAGCTGTTCAACCACGTGCATGATATCATCTGCAAATAAATGATCCTCAATCGTGTGAGAATCATCCTTCATATGATATGAAACCGCATCAATACTGAGATTAAAATTATTCCGTTTCCTTAAATGCATCAAGGCTTCATTGATGCAAATCCGCTTCATCCACCCCTCAAAACTGCCCTTGAACGAATACTTCTCAATCTTAGAAAAGATCTTGTAAAAAGTCTCCAGCAGGACATCTTCGGCATCTTCCCGATGGCGCAAATATCTCAGGCAAATGGGGTAGAGTACAGATGCATACTGCTCGTACAGTAGTTTCTGACACTTTCGATTGCCGGATTTACATCCCTGGATCAGTTCCTGTTCAGTCATTGATGGTCGGTGGTAGGGCGATTTTGTTGTGCCTTAATTTAGTAAAGTATTGAATACCCTTCCATATTTACCTGTCAGATGCAAGTCTTAGTCCGTTTGGTGTATGTATCTTTGACCTTTAAACCGGGATTATGCATTGGGATTACGTAATGAGAGTCAAATAGGCAATAAAGACGGGTGCTCCAAGGACTTTTTGACTCATGACCGAATGATCTCGAAGAGTCGAGCACGACAGTGCTAGAAATGAGGGAACCGCGAAAGCGGGTGGGCTAGCCATGGTTACCATCATGGTGAGAATCAAAAAGTGCTTATGTGCCCGTATTTGAAGCATATTTGGCTCGCAATAGGAATTCTAATGAATATTCCCGGTTAAACCAAAGACAGGAGTATCAGCATGAAAATTAGTAGCCGTTATGAGCCTTCGGCAGTGGAAAACAGATGGTATCAGCACTGGAAGGAGAAGGGATATTTCAAATCTGTACCCGATGATCGTGAGCCTTTTACGATAGTCATTCCCCCTCCCAATGTCACCGGTGTACTTCATATGGGTCACATGCTGGACAATACCATACAGGATGCCCTGATCCGAAAGGCAAGGATGGATGGTAAGAATGCCTGTTGGGTTCCGGGTACTGACCATGCTTCCATTGCTACAGAGGCCAAGGTAGTCTGGTGGTTGAGGGAGGAAAAGGGGTTAACCAAGGCTGAAGTCGGCAGGGAAAAGTTTATGGAATACGCCTGGGAGTGGACTGACAAATATGGTGGTATCATTCTCAATCAACTGGAAAGACTGGGTGCCTCCTGTGACTGGGACCGAACTGCATTTACCATGGATGAAACCAGGTCAACGCAGGTGATCCGTGTATTTGTTGATTTGTACCGAAAGAACAAGTTATACCGTGACTGGCGTATGGTCAACTGGGATCCACAGGCCCAAACAGTGCTGAGCAACGAAGAAGTACTATATGAGGAGGAGCAGTCCAACCTTTACCATGTACGCTATCCCGTCAAGGGGTCTAAGCATGAGTACATTACCATTGCCACTACCCGGCCGGAGACAATTCTTGGAGATACAGCTATCGCAGTACATCCCGATGATGAAAGGTATAAGCACTTACACGGTAAAAGTGCCATTGTACCGATGGTGGAAAGAGAAGTTCCCATTATTGCCGACCCTTATGTTGATCAGTCTTTTGGTACCGGGGCACTAAAAATCACCCCCGCTCATGACGTGAATGATTATGAAATCGGTAAAAAGCACGATTTGGAGGTCATCGATGTACTTACTGATGATGGGCACATGAGTGATGCCGCCCGGTTTTTTGTAGGCGATGATCTCATGACTGCCAGAAAGAAGGTGGTAAAACACCTGAAGGAAGTTGATCAACTCGAAAAGATTGAGTCCTACCTGCACACTGTAGGACGCTCAGAGCGAACCAATGCGGTAGTAGAGCCCAGGCTCTCTTTGCAATGGTACGTCAGGATGAGCGAACTATCTGAGCCGGCATTGAAGGCAGTGCAAACGGATGAGATCGAGTTCTTCCCTAAAACCCATAAGAATACCTACAATCACTGGATGGACAATATCCGTGACTGGTGCATTTCACGGCAACTCTGGTGGGGTCATCGTATACCGGCTTACTACCTGGATGACCATGTCTTTGTCGCTGAGAGCCCGGAAGAGGCTTTGCAGGAAGCCAGGGAAAAGACGAGTAGAGCGGATCTGACCCTGGAGGATCTGAAGCAGGACGAAGATGTACTGGATACCTGGTTCAGCTCCTGGCTCTGGCCGATCAGTGTATTTAACGGTCTTGATGAAAATGAAGAGGTGAACTACTATTATCCCACTTCTGTATTGGTGACTGCCTGGGACATTATTTTTCTCTGGGTAGCCAGGATGATCATGAGCGGATACGAGTGGAAAAATGAAAGACCTTTCAAACATGTGTATTTCCATGGCATGGTGAGGGATGAGAAGCGTCGGAAAATGAGTAAGTCGTTGGGGAACTCCCCTGATGCGCTTAAATTAATTGATACCTATG
>JAUILF010000511.1 GCA_030433135.1 Bacteroidia bacterium
TGGTCAACTATGGCTTACCCACCCGCTTTCGCGGTTCACTCACTTCGAGCACTGTCGTACTCGACTCTACGAGATCGTTCGCTCATGAGTCAAAAAGCACTTGGAGCATCTTGCCTGGCGGCCAGACAGGCCCGTCTTTATTGCCTATTTGACTCTCATAACGAAACCCCAATGAATAATCCGGGTTAAACAGACCGAACAAACGCCTTGGTTCGCATTGTATATGAATTGTAGGCATATGACAGAATGCTCGAATTCCTGGATTTGAAAAATGTTAAAACACAAAAAAATAGTTTCAACACTTTACATATGAAATAAAATCACTTATCTTGTGATCGAAAAATAGTTTTGAGTGTGTTCGTAAAAGCCGCAGTATCTAAAGTGATGCTGTGGTTTTTTTTATGCCTTAAGTATCCAATTCCCGCCCACATCCAGGGCTTCACCTTCAGGATAAACAATCTTAAAAACAGAATAATAAAAGTCCTCGGTACCTACCTTGTCAAGGCCGGTCCTGTATAATCTATTGTACAGGATCGTTCCTCCCTCAGCTCTGAGTGTGCCCAGTGCTTCATTGCCTTCAACTGTATTGAAGTACGGAGGAATCACGTCTTCCAAAAAGAGATCAACTATGATCAGATCATACCTTGATTGATCGGTTTCTACAAACACTTCAGCATCTGCATGAACAATCTGCACGTTCGAGTCAATACGTGGTAGGGTATACCTGGACGCAAGCTCTATGACCACTTCGTCGATTTCTACTGCTGTATAACGGTAATCTTTCCGAAACTGCTTCTCCAGCATATACGGAATACTGGCCAGCCCCAATCCCAGCACCAGCACCTTGCTACCGGACTGAGGCAGCTCTATCTGACCAAAAGCCCTGTAAAAATTGCGGTAAAGATCATCAAAGGAGTAAATGGATTTTTCGGTAGATAACTGAAATCTGTTTTTTATCAGGCTTACCTGAAGGTGTGGATTGATATCACTGGAGCGGGATTCGACCGGAACTTCCCTGAGATAGCTCAACCATTTAATCCAACTAGATACCTTGTGGTTCATACGATGGATGAGTAGCCCGAATTGGTGTAGTCTCCCGGTATAAAGCGCGGAGGAGCTCTCGTTCGGAAGTTTCCATAATCTTTCCTTTGTGAGACTGCAGTCTCTCACAAGTTTCCAACACCTTGTCGGGCTGGTAGTCAGCAACTTTATCTACTCCACCCCATGAAAATGAAGGCACATGGTGATGACAAAAGTCTGTACCTATAATGTGAGTACCCACACCGATAACCGTACCTGCCCCTATACGGGTCTGAATGGCTGTAGTCGTATAATCACCCATAAAGAATCCACACTTGATCTGCTTCGAATCCTCTCTTCGACCACGGATTTTACTCCAGACCTTGACGGTTGAATAGGTGTTTTTCAGGTTGGAACCGGTCGTGAGGGCACCCAGATTGCAGTACTCTCCTATTACCGAGTCACCTACATAGCCTTCGTGGGCCTTATTGGAATAGCCCAGGAAGGTCGAGTTCTTTATTTCCCCACCCAACATGCATTGTGGTCCGGCTACCGTACCTCCAAAGAGTTTGGCCCCCATCTTGATCACAGACTTTTCACCGATCGCTATTGGCCCCCTGAGAATACTCCCATCCATAATATGGGCAGACTTGCCAATGTAGACCGGCCCTTCCTCGGCATTGATTATGACTTTTTCCAATCTGGCTTCAGGGTGGATATAAATGGCATGGGTACCACGGATATCAGCATCGACATACTCCACAGACTTTGTGTCCGGGAGCCATCGCATATCACCAGCTATTTGCTCACGGCTTGCATCAGGGATATCCCACAAATGTCTGATTACCCGGATATCATTCTTACTAATCTCATAGCCTGTGAGATCATCCAGGTCATGTCCATCCAACAAATACTGAAATTGATGTCTGGGTAGACGAGCGGCAATGAGCTCACCTTCCAGCATGATTGCCTCGTTGAGAGAGAGGTTTGTTATCAGGCCATGAAGCAATGGTGTAGGGATAACCGCACCGTTAATCAAAATGTTCTCTTCCTGAATCCTGATTGGATACTGAGGTTCGAGGTAGGCGGAGGTAATATGGCTGAAAGAGGCCGTGCGAAACAGATGATTCCACTTCTCTCTGATGGTAAAAATACCAAGGCGCAACTCACTGACGGGACGTGTGTATGTCAGTGGCAGAAGTTCCTCGCGGATGTCAGAGTCAAAAAGTATAATGTGGTTCATCGGAAAAAAAAAGCCCCATGCAGACATGAGGCTTAAACTAAATCGATTATATATATCTCAGAGTTCTAGCCTTCCTGTTTTTCTTCTTCCTTTGCTTCATCAGCCGGTTTCGAGAATTTTGCAAATTTTCGGTTGAATTTGTCAATTCGCCCAGCCGTATCCACAAACTTCATTCTACCTGTAAAGAAAGGATGAGATTTACTGGAAATTTCCAGCTTTACCAGCGGGTACTCATTACCATCTTCCCACTTTATAGTATCCCTTGAAGGAGCACAACTTCTTACCAGAAATGCTTCGTCACAGGAAAAATCCTTAAAAACTACCAATCGATAATTGTCCGGGTGGATATCCTTTTTCATAATTCTCCTTTTGAAAGTGGGCGCAATGTTATTATATTCAAATGAAAATATATAATTAAGAGCAAGAAGTAAAAATATACGTGTTCAAAAAAAGTCAAAAAAAAAAAAAATCGAAAAAATCAAAAAAATCAAGTCAACTTGTGACGACAAATATATTCGTCTCCTGCCTCTCAGGTATAGCCTTCCGGATTGGTTAGTGCCTCCAAATTGTTATATCTTTCTTTTCGCCGTGACCTGTTAAAAGTATTACATTGATTACTAAGAAGCCACCCAGTTGGATTTGGGTTATCTTCCTGTTCATATCGTGCCAACCATCTGTTCCACCAGATGTCGCTGAAGCTTTGGAGGAACTTCCCCAGGACCTTGATTGGAACTTCCAGGTAAAACCTGTTCTTTCCGAATATTGCTTTCCATGCCATGGCCCTGATGACAATACCAGGGAAGCAGAGTTAAGGCTCGATAGAGAGGAAGACGCCCTGGCTTTTCATTCAGACGAGTTTGGACACGCCATAATACGAGGTAATACCGCCTCAAGTTCGATTCTTCGCCGCATGATGTCTCCTGATGAAGCCCTGGTCATGCCTCCCCCGGAGGCCAAACTCAATCTCAGCGCAAGAGATCAAGCAATCATTTACAGGTGG
>JAUILF010000512.1 GCA_030433135.1 Bacteroidia bacterium
CAAAACCTTCCGAGAATTATAATCTACGGTGGTAAAATTGGTAGCTGGTTCCGTGGTGTACCTGGTTATCCTGCCAATAGTGGCATTGAAATACAAACTTTTGTTGGGACTGTACCGAGAAGTGCCGTGGTAGAGCAGGTGATGTCTGTCAACCAGATACAACAGGTAGATGTATCCATTGCTTAGAAAATTGGGATCCAGGGCAAAACCCAGCAAGCCAAAATCTCTCCACCCTCCTACTTCTTCTGAAATATCAATTAAAGGATCCGGATTTTTAACGCCATTTTCAACGATGTAAACCCGGCCCTTTTTCTCCCAAACATACATCCGGCCGTTGTCGTCGAAGGTCATGCCTACTGCCTGGTCCCATCCACTGACGTACTGTTGATCTATAAATCCCTGAGGCTGAGCGGATAGATCAACCAGTAAAAATGTAAACGCCAAAAAAAACCACCAGAAGCCAAATCCCCAACCTAGACTACTTTCCCTTCTCATAGATTGCTGGCTATTGAAATAATTAAAAAAAATACTACTTAAATACTAAATTAAGAAAATCATGAAAAATATACAACGAATATTATAAATAAATTAATATAAAATATATATATAGTTCAAAAATTGATTTGTGCAAATTTATGTCTATGGGGCAGAAATTTTACTGTTTTTGGGGAATTCTAAGAAACCAACAAGATTTATTGCTCTTTGAGCGCAAAGGAAGAATTCGCAAAATCCTGGTATACCTTTCGAATACCTTGCTCCAGGGAAATTTTGCTATGAAAACCCAGGGCTTCCAGTCTGGAGACATCAAGAAGCTTGCGGGGGGTACCATCCGGTTTACTGGTGTCGAATTGCAGTTCACCGGAGTATCCCACGATGTCTTTAATTAATAGCGCCAGGCTCTTGATGTCGATGTCGATACCCGTTCCTACATTTACAAATAAGGAATCATTGTAATTATTCATCAAGAAAATAGCTGCTTCCGCCAGGTCATCCACGTGCATGAACTCGCGCCTGGGAGTCCCGGTTCCCCAAATTTCAACATTGGGCTTATCCTGTTCTTTAGCCTCATGGAACTTTCTGATCAGGGCCGGCAAGACATGTGAGTTCTTGAGGTCGTAGTTGTCGTTGGGACCATAGAGGTTGGTGGGCATAGCAGCGATAAAGTTACAGCCATATTGCTTTCGGTAGGCTTCGCACATTTTTATGCCGGCAATCTTGGCAATGGCATAGGCATCATTGGTGGGTTCCAGGGGCCCGGAAAGTAAATACTCCTCCTTTAACGGCTGAGGCGCCATTTTGGGATAGATGCAGGAAGAACCTAAAAAAAGCAATTTTTTAACGCCAACCTGATAACTTTGATGAATGACATTGTTCTGGATCATCAGGTTATCATAGAGGAAGTCACCCGGGTAGGTCGAATTGGCCAGAATCCCTCCTACCCTGGCTGCTGCCAGAAATACATACTCGGGTTTTTCCTGAGCGAAAAACTGCTCCACCGCCGACTGATCCCGCAGATCGAGCTCACTGGAAGTCCTGACAATGAGGTTAGTAAAACCCTGTACCTCCAGGGCCCTCACGATAGCAGAACCCACCATGCCACGATGACCGGCGATATAGATCTTGTCGGTACTATTCATAATAGTTGAGTACTTTATGACCACCATCGATCAGATGTTTATCGCGTCTGACCGCCTCCAGATCTGAGTCCACCATATCGATGATCAACTCATCCAGGTTATAGTCCAGTTCCCAACCGAGTTGTTCTTGAGCTTTGCTGGAATCTCCGATCAGCAAATCAACTTCGGTAGGCCGATAGTAATTAGGATCAACCTTAACTAACTTAGTTCCTATAGGCAAATCAAATTCACCGTTACAAGCAGCAACTACTCCCACTTCGTCCTTTCCTTTACCATTAAACTCCAGGGTTATTCCCAATCTCTGAAAAGACTTGGTCACAAACTCACGCACAGTGGTAGTCACTCCGGTAGCAATAACATAATCTTCCGGTTGTTTTTGTTGTAATATCAACCACATGGCCTTCACATAGTCTTTTGCATGGCCCCAGTCACGTTGTGCATCCAAATTCCCCAGGAATAAGGCGTCCTGTAGTCCCATTGCGATCCGACATGCTGCCCTGGTGATCTTTCGGGTAACAAAGGTCTCACCTCGTATAGGTGATTCATGATTAAACAAAATGCCATTACAGGCATACATGTTATAAGCCTCACGATAATTTACTGTGATCCAATAAGCATATAGCTTTGCTACTCCATAAGGAGAACGCGGATAGAATGGGGTGTTTTCGGTTTGTGGCACTTCCTGTACCAGACCATATAGTTCCGACGTAGAAGCCTGATAGACTCTGGTCTTTTCAGTCATACCCAATAACCGAATAGCCTCTAAGATTCGTAAAGTGCCCAGACCATCCACATTTGCGGTATACTCAGGTGTATCAAAACTGACCTTAACATGGGACATGGCCCCGAGATTATAGATTTCATCTGGATTTACTTCCTGAATAATACGGGTAATATTGGTAGCATCAGTCAGATCTCCATAATATAACTTGAAGTTACGATTTTCCTCATGAGGATCCTGGTAGAGATGGTCGATCCGCTCGGTATTGAAAAGTGAGCTACGGCGTTTTATACCGTGGACCTGGTAACCTTTCTTGATTAGTAGTTCTGCCAAGTAGGCGCCATCTTGTCCTGTGATACCGGTGATTAGTGCTTTTTTCATTCTGAAACAAAACTGATGATTACTCTATCCTCTAGAAGGGGATAAATTAAAGTTGATCAAATCTATTTAATTAACGATACTCTCGCAGAATTCTTTTTGAACTGTTTTGACTTCACCGATATGATGTAAACACCATTTACCAAATTCAGTTCGGTAAGATCTAATCTGAATTCAGATACTCCAGTGTGAATCTCTTCTTTACCCAAATAAACATTTCGTCCGAGCATATCTCTAATCTTAATTTCTATCTGATCATCTTCTAAAGATAACAACCTGATATTAACCAATTTACTGGTTGGATTTGGATATACGTTGAACTGAACATCTTCATATGCTGGTACTTCCATTTGATAAATGGATTCGCTGAAATTAGCCGGCGGTGCTTCTGTTATCTCAGTTGCTAACTCCAACATTTGCTCATCATTCAGAGCAACATTGTACAACCTGGCATCATCCAACGATCCGGAAAAATTACTACCATCACCTTCAACACCAAATGCATCTGTGTTGTTATTGGAG